>JBKQIH010000195.1:0-3640 GCA_052148445.1 Rhodomicrobium sp. | reverse complement strand
TGGATGCCACCCGTACCGAGCCGGATTTCCTGTGCCGCTGCGTCGAGGCCGCGATCAAGGCCGGCGCAACCACGATCAACATCCCGGACACCGTCGGCTACACCGTGCCGGAAGAGTTCTACGAGACGATCAAGATGCTGCGCGAGCGCGTGCCAGGCGCGGACCGGGCCGTGTTCTCGACGCATTGCCATAACGATCTGGGCTTGGCGGTCGCCAACAGCCTCTCCGGATTGCGGGCCGGTGCGCGGCAGATCGAATGCACCGTCAACGGGCTCGGCGAGCGCGCGGGCAACGCTGCGCTGGAAGAGGTCGTGATGGCGATCAAGACCCGCGCCGATGTCATGCCCTATTGGACGGGCGTGGACACCAGTATGATCATGCGCGCCTCGCGGCTGGTCTCGGCAGTGAGCGCGTTCCCGGTCCAGTATAACAAGGCTATCGTCGGCCAGAACGCGTTCGCGCACGAGTCCGGCATCCACCAGGACGGCGTGCTGAAAAACGCGCAAACCTATGAAATCATGACGCCGGAAAGCGTGGGCGTGCGCGCAAGCTCGCTGGTTATGGGCAAGCATTCGGGCCGCCACGCCTTCCGGGAGAAGCTGCGCGATCTGGGCTACGATTTGGGCGACAACGCTTTCGAAGATGCGTTCCTGCGCTTCAAGGATTTGGCCGACCGCAAGAAGCACGTGTATGACGAGGATATCGAGGCGCTCGTCGATCAGGAGATCGCGTCCTCGCGCGACCGCATCAAGGTTCTGTCCCTCACGGTGATCGCGGGGACGGGCGGCAACCAAAAAGCCACCATTACGCTTGAAGTGGACGGCAAGCACCAAACCGCCGAGGCCAAGGGCGACGGGCCGGTGGACGCCACCTTCAATGCGATCAAGGCCATCGTGCCGCATGAGGCGCGGCTGCCGCTGTACCAAGTCCATGCCGTAACCGAGGGCACGGACGCGCAGGCCGAGGTTAGCGTGCGGCTGGAGGAAAACGGCAAGGCCGTCACCGGCCGCGGCGCCGATACCGATACCATGGTCGCCTCGGCCAGAGCCTATGTCTCGGCGCTGAACAAGCTCGCCATCAAGCGCAATCAGTTGCACGCGCAGGCCGGCGCCTAGATCGACCCGCCCTTTAACCGGAACCGGGCGGAAAGCCGATCGATTCTAAAGTGTTAGAGCAGCTTATCCGCGTCGGGTAGGACGCGGGCTGCACTACTCCGGCGCCTAATCGGCAAGCGATCCCGGCCGTTCGTGTCCGGGATCGCAACAGCGCCTTGGCTCCCAAACGGCCGCGGGTCCCTCCGCGGCCAGCGTCCCGCCAGCGCGCAACCTGCCACACTCGCTATCCGTTCCTAAATACAACCTTGAATTGTTGTAAAGACGTATTATGGAACGGATTACTGACTTTGGCATTGCTCCTGACGCCGGGGCTTATTCTTGGCATAATGGATAAATTGCCGGGCGGCTGACGAACGGAATTTGAGCGAAAGGCTAGGCTTCCGCTTACGATATCGTAACTCCGCCGGGCTATCTGTGTGCAAAGAACTGTGTTTCGTGTGTCAGGCCAGAGACATTAGTTGCAACTCCATCACAGAGCGATGAGTTCAGCTTCACTTAGACTTCTAACCTCTGGCGAAGTTGGAAAAGGCTGGTAATGTCGCGTCAGGTTATGCGGGGGGCATCAAAAGTGCGGATTGATTTTATCGGCTTGGGCGATTCTGCCCCGCGTCAATGGCTCAGGTTTGCCCTGGTAGCGGGCTTGGTAGCCGCGGCCGCAGGGGTTACGGACACGGCATCCGCCCGCTCTCGCCATAAAAGCGAACCGGGCAAAAAGCAAAAGGCAGAGGAGCCCGCGCCACCGGCCGGTCCGCTGTTCTTTGTGATTTCCACCAACAAGCAACACGTCTCGGTCTACGGCAAAGACGGACTTTATACCCGCTCGCCGGTCTCGACGGGCAGGCCGGATCACCCGACGCCGCATGGCATCTTCAGCATCATCGGCAAAGAGCGCTACCATCATTCCAACATCTATAGCGGCGCTCCAATGCCGTTCATGCAGCGCATCACTTGGTCGGGAGTGGCGATGCATGAGGGAGTGCTGCCAGGCTATGCCGCCTCGCATGGCTGCATCAGAATGCCCCACGATTTCGCCCGGCGCCTTTACGGCATTACCGAAGGGAACGAGCGTGTCGTCATAACGCGCCAAGACATCGCGCCGGCAAGCTTTTCGCACCCGCGCCTGCCGGTACCGAAGCTGATGGCGCCTCCCCCTCCACAGAACATCGCTTCGGGGTCTGCGCAAATGCTGCATAACGCTCTCGCTTCCGCCGGAGAGCGGCTTAGCGGGGCGGAGAAGCTCGACGTTGCTGTGACGGCCGGTAGCGAGCCGGAGCAAAAGCTGCTCAATCCTCTCGAATACGCGAAGAGCATGAAGGCCCGTGCCGCGAAGCAAGCCGAAGAAGCGGCCGCCGCGCTCAGTCCAGCCCGTAACGCGATCGAAGCCAGGTCGAAAGAGGTAAGAGAAACGGCTGTGGCTGTCCGCAAGGCAGAGATCGCCCTTTCTAACGCAAAGGACCGGCTGGAAAGCGCGGACCGCCGGCTCAACAAAGCAGCAGCTGGAGACGAGGCGTCCATGAAGGACGCCGCGGGCGCCAAGGCCGAAGCCGAAGCCAAACTTGCAGACGCGGCAGCGGCGCTCGCCGCGGCCCAGCGGGCAAAAGCTGAGAAAGAACGGGACGCGGCCAGCGCCGTGAAAGCCTACCGCGACGCCGATGTCACAAGAAAAGCGGCGGCGGATGCCGTCAAATCCTGGAACCGCAGGCTCGCTCCGATTTCGATCTTCGTGAGCCGCAAGACCCAGCGTCTTTACATCCGCCAAGGGCATATCAAAGTCTTCGATGTGCCGGTAGCGATCCGCGACGCCGATAAGCCGCTGGGCACCCATTTGTTCATGGCCATGCCGCCTCAGCCCGGCGCCGGCGATGACAAGCCCGCGCTGCGCTGGCTGGTTCTGACAATCCCGGAAGCAAACACCGGCGAGGACGAGTCGCGGAGGCACCGCCGGAGGCATCGGGACGACGATGACGACGATGCGCCGCGCGTTGCGGCAGCAGCCCCGTCGGCCTCTCAGGCTTTGGACCGGATCGAGGTGCCTGCCGAGGTTGAAAACAAAATCTCCGAAATGCTTTGGGCAGGCGGTTCCTTGATCGTTTCCGACAAAGCGATGAGCGGGGAAACCGGGGATTCGACGGATTTCGTGATCCTGACCCGCTAATCCGGCGAGGCCAGCCGGCAAGGCCGAGGGCATCGCACCGCAGCCTTTTTGCGGAAGCAGCGGCGCTTGCATGCGCAAAATTTCGATACCAACCCGCGTAATGCGTGGCTTACCCCTCATCCTGTCCTTCTCCGGCAAGGGGAGAAGGAACGGTGCCGCACGGGACAGCTTCAGAAACCATCCGCGGAGCGCGCAACAGCGCCCCCTCTCCCCTCGCGGGAGAGGGCCGGGGTGAGGGGGCCTTTGCGGTCAAACATTACGCGGCTCGGCAAAAGTCCGGAGACCATGCCATGACACAGCCCTACACCGTGCCATCCCAAGAGGGCCGTATCGCCGTCGTAACGGGCGCCAGCGGCGGCATTGGTCTTTG
>JBKQIH010000194.1:0-14690 GCA_052148445.1 Rhodomicrobium sp. | reverse complement strand
GCTCATCGAGGATTGGCAGTACCGTATTCATACTTGACCTCACTCGATCTTGGGGTAACCGTCTAGATTTCATCAATATGGAAAAGGTCCTCCGCCCGATCCTTGCGGGAAGACAAATTTCAAGCTTGGGAAATAGCATGGGCGGATTTCTAGCCGTTGTTGCCACGGGATTCTTCGACATCGCGACATGCGTTGCCTTTGTTGCTCAGTTTAGCGTGAAAAACTCAATCGTCCCTGCTGAGCAACGCTGGACGAAATACCGCAAACACATACATAAATATCAATTCGAGTCGTTGGCGCCATATTTTAACAATACAACGCGATACTATATGTTGAACAGTTCTGATGCTGTCGAGGAGCCGCATTGGTGCAGATTTCCTTCAAAGAGTAACGTGACAAATATAGTCTTCGATTGCAGCCACAACGTTTCCACGATTTTGAAAGAGCAGGGCATGCTTAACGAAGTCATCATGTGCTGCATGGCACATGGACACCTGCCTCCGGTGCTCCAAGGCAAGATCGATTTCAGGCTGCTGAACGCCGCCGTGGGGCATGAAGCCGCCGGCCAATACGCATCGCCCCTTGACCCCTCATAACAAAAGTGGCAGGCCACTAAGCGATTTGCTTGACTAGGACTGTGCATGGACGCCGTCGCCGAAAAATCTCACGATCTCGATGCCCTCGCCAAGCGCCTGCTTGCCAGCGTGGAGGGGGCTGCGGGTCTCGCCGCGCTTGAGGCCATCCGCGTCTCCGCGCTCGGCAAGAAGGGCGAAATCTCCGAGCTGATGAAACAGCTGGGCACCATGCCGCCCGAAGCGCGCAAAGGCTTTGGCGCCGCGGTCAACGCGGTCAAAGACCAAGTCGCCGCCGCGCTCGAATCCCGCAAGGCGGTGCTCGAAGCCGCGGCCCTCGCTGAGAAGCTTGCGACGGACCGGGTGGACATCACCCTGCCCGTCCGGCCGAACCCGGCCGCCGAAGGCCGCATCCACCCCATCAGCCGGGTCTGGGAAGAGCTGATGGTGATCTTCGCCGATATGGGCTTCTCGGTCGCCGAGGGCCCCGATATCGAGACCGACGACTACAATTTCACGCGGCTTAACTTCCCGGTGGGCCACCCGGCCCGCGAGGCGCACGACACCTTCTTCTTCGCGCCGAAAGAAAACGCCGAGCGGCTCCTGCTGCGAACGCACACCTCGCCTGTGCAGGTGCGCACCATGCTGGAGCAGAAGCCGCCGATCCGCATCATCGCACCCGGCCGCGTCTACCGCATGGACTCGGACCAAACCCACACGCCCATGTTCCATCAGGTCGAGGGCCTCGTGATCGGCCGCGACGTCCATATGGGGCACCTCAAATGGGTGCTGGAGGAGTTCTGCAAGGCGTTCTTCGAGGTGGATAACGTCAATATGCGCTTCCGCATGTCGCACTTTCCGTTTACCGAGCCGAGCGCTGAGGTGGACATCCAATGCGACCGCTCAGGGCCAGAGTTGAAAATCGGTGAAGGCAGCGATTGGCTCGAAATCCTCGGCTGCGGCATGGTGCATCCGAACGTGCTGAAATCCTGCGGCATCGATCCCGAGGAGTGGCAAGGCTTCGCCTTCGGCATCGGCATCGACCGCCTCGCCATGCTGAAATATGGCATGCCCGATTTGCGCGCGTTCTATTCCGGCGATTTGCGCTGGCTGAGACATTATGGGTTCAGCCCGCTGGCCATTCCATCGCTCGCCGGCGGATTGCAGGGATAATCCAGACGGTGCGCACGATTGTCATAATTGCCGCCGGCGCCGCTGCCGTCATAGCCGCCTCTGCCAGCGCGGAAACAAGAACCCTGTCAGAAGATGCCCGTGTCTGCCCAAGCTGGGCGGAGGCCCATGAACGCACGCTCGCCAGCCTCAACAACGGCCGCCCGCCCTATCCGGTAAAATGGAAGGGGTGCGTTCGGCTCAAAAAGGGCGCCCAGGTGGAGCTGATCGATCACGACCAGTGGTCGACAGAGATCGTCGCCGATGGCAAGCATTGGTTTGCGGATGAAGACCTGTTCTGAGAGTATTGCGATTGGCAGGTTGAGCCGGGCCCGATACGGCCATCCGGCGAAAGCAGAAAAGCCCCCCTCACCCCAGCCCTCTCCCGCGAGGGGAGAGGGCTGGCTTAGGCATTTTTTTCGAGGTGGGCAGAAATTCAGGCGTCCCTTCTCCCCTTGCGGGAGAAGGACAGGATGAGGGGTAAGCAGCACTCAATGCGATTTGGGATTAGTACGTCTTGCGAGGCGGAGCGAGAAAACACAGATTTTTGTCAAACGGCTGGTGCAGATCGCACACTCTACCTCGGATGGTCGAGCTATCGAAAATCTCGATAATGTCGCCGACCTTACATTTCTTTCTGATCCTTGCTTCCCAGTCCGAGAAAAATTTTTCCGGATTGTCGCCACTCGTCGCCTCGGGCTCGTCGCCAGCATAGCAAAAATCCTCAGCCTTCGCGGTACCTACGGACTCTGTCAGCATGGCAGCCCAAAACATCCCACCCAAAGCGAAGGAAACGATGCATTTCCGGTTTTGCACGATGAGACCCTCGTTCAGCCTCGATGCGCGAAACCATAAGGCTCTTCTCCGTGGCATTCAAGTAATTCAATAGGGCACGCGTTAGGTTTGTGGGCGCGCCGGCGCTTGCGAGGACTGACCTCTCTCCCGCGAATTGCGAGACACAGCAAAGAAATACAAAACAATCGAGCTGGCCGCGGCGAAAAAGCACCAGACCGAATAGCGCGCGGGATTGAACACGAGCAGAGACACGGCGAAGAATGCAGCGATTAGGCAGCCGAAGCCTTTGACATACATACTTCGATGCAGCAGAATCGGGCCAACCACGGCGGCGGCATAGAGGTAATCGAAGATCAGCGGGTAGCGCCGTCCCGGTAGATATTTGATGTGATGCGCGGCGAAATCGATCTTCAGCCCCGAGTGCAGAACCGAGGCGGCTGCGACAGCGACCACCACGCCGAGCACCAAAAAGGGGAGCATCAGCGTGCGCCGGCGGGCGTTGCATTCGGACCGCCGGGCCGCCCAAGGAATGTAAACGGGCCATAGGCAAAAGGCGACGCTCGCAAAGCTATATCCGGCGCAGCGCCCCAAGCCCTCACCGGCGGTCAGCCACACAGCACCTTCAAGCGCTTGATGCGCCCCAAAAATAACCGGAATGAACGCCAGCATGAGATCGCGCCCGTTCGCCTGCCGGAGTGCGGCGGCGCCGATCCCCCCGCAGATGGCTGCAGCGGAAAAGCTTGCGGTTGCAGAAAAGCACATGGCTCGCCCTGAAACGCGTTAACCGGCAGCGAGATACATGAATAGGCGGGCGCTGGCAAGCCCAAATCCCGTGCCTGCGGTTGTATTCGAACCTGCGCGAGTCATGAATGAGCCGCAATTTCCCTAGCCAGCTGAGGGCCTCAATATCCGGCAAATTTTCGGAGAGATTTATGCTCAGGAACGCTGCTGCCGCCGTTTTCCTCGCCGCTCAAGCTCTCGCCCCGCTCGCGAACGCCGTCCCTAGCGATGCCCAATGCAACGCGATGTGGCTAAATGCCGACGCTCATAAAAACGGCCTCCTTGAAGGCGATGAGGCTATTAAGTTCCTCGATGCCATCGACATGAGCGGCAAAATCTACGATGCGAATTCCGATAGGAAGCTCGACCGGCACGAATTTATGAAGGCCTGCAAGGACGGTATCTTCGACGCCATCAAATAGCGGAAAAAACCTGCCGTCACCCTTTAATCATGAGGCCTTACGCAATCCGATTGGGTCTTTGCGCCCGCCTAATCGAAAGGTTGCACTATCCCACTGCACGAACGGAGGCACACGCCCTGCAGCGCGATAGGCTCCATATCCGTGGCGAAGACACGCCGGCCGCGAGATTTTGGCCAGCCCACTGTTCGTTTAGAATACTGCCCTTGCCAAACGCGGATAGAAAGGCCACTTACACGGCATCGAGTTTCGGCCGAACGACTTGGCCTCGCCGCTAAAAGCGCGCCTGACTGACGACCTCTCTCCAAAAACCTCGACCTAACGAGCTGCGCTATGGCGCGGCTTGAACGCAAACGTACGTAAAGGAACGTCCCATGAACACGGGAACCGTAAAGTGGTTTAACAGCCAAAAAGGCTTCGGCTTCATTCAGCCCGATGACGGAGACAAGGATGTCTTCGTCCATATCAGCGCTGTGGAGCGCGCAGGGCTTTATGGCCTGAACGAGGGGCAGAAGGTCGCTTTCGACATCGTCGCCGACAAGCGCACCGGTAAATCTTCCGCGGATAATCTCCGCGCCGTCTAATCGGGCACACCGTCATCGCGAGGCGGCGCTTGCCGCTTTGGCGATGAGTGCTCCAGGATAAGCGGCAGAATTCCCCTGGCGGCACAGTGCCGCCAGGACCGAAGTCCGGCAAGGGTATGGCCCACAACCCCGATACGCCCGTTTCCAATCTGCGCGGTATGAGTAGGCTCGCCTTCGAGGCGGTGGCCGGCATGATCGGGATTGTTGAAACGATGCACGGCAATATTGCCCGGCGCCCGCACGAGTTCGCTTCGCCTTCACAAACAAAGACGCGCGGCATCACGAGATTTGTCTATCGCTGCGTCCGGGGCGTGACCGGCCTGACCGGCGCGACCGTCGACGCCGCTCTTGCGCCGCTCGATTCTCTCCTCCCCGATATAGCGCCCACACCTAGAAGCGAGGCGATGCGCGCCGCACTCAACGGCGTCTTGGGCGATCATCTTGTGGAGACCGCCAATCCGCTGGCGATTCCCATGCGCCTGCGCCAAGACGGGCAGCCCTTACAGCTTGAAAGAGAAAGCCTCGCGGCGAGGGTCACCCCGCTAAGCGGCCGGCTGGCTGTGCTGGTGCACGGCTTGTGTTTGAGCGACCGTCATTGGCATCGCCGCGGCCACGATCATGGCGCCGCGCTGGCGCGAGATCTTGGCTACACACCGCTCTATCTGCAATACAACACCGGGCTTCACATTTCCGTAAACGGACGCGCCCTTTCCGGACTGCTGCACAATCTTGCCGCCGAGTGGCCCGTGCCGATCGAGGAACTCGTTATCGCCGGGCACAGCATGGGCGGGCTTGTCGCGCGCAGCGCGTGCCATTACGGCACTGCGGAAGGCCACGATTGGCTCCGGCATCTGCGCAAGCTCATCTTCCTTGGGACGCCGCACCACGGCGCGCCGATGGAGCGCGGCGGCCACTGGCTCCATTTTGCGCTCGGCAAGGTCCCCTACACCGTCGCCTTCACGCAGCTCGCCAGGATCCGCAGCGCCGGCATCACCGACCTTCGCTACGGTAATCTGCTCGACGCCGATTGGCAGGACCGGGACCGCTTCGAACACCACGGCGATACAAGACAAGCCGTCCCCCTTCCAGACAGCGTCCAGTGTTTTGCAATAGCTGCGGCGACGGGGACACAATCTAGCCGCCTTCGAGACCGGTTTGTGGGCGACGGCCTTGTTCCGCTCGCGAGCGCGCTGGGACACCATGACGAGACCCATCGCGCGCTAGGTATTCCCGATGACCGGCAATGGATAGGACGCGGCATGAATCACTTCGACCTGCTCAGCCGGGAAGAGGTGTACGAACAAATCAAGCTTTGGCTCAACCCGGAGGACCGCCTATCGCAGCCCATCGCGGGAGCGGTCATAGGTGACGATCGCCAGCAGCACGAAGCCTGAAAGCATGCCCGCGTAGATTGCGTAAAGGCCTGGCTGGCGCAGATCGAGTGCGCCCGTCACAAACAGCGCGGTCGCTGCCGGGAAGACGAGCCGCGTTGCCCAGACGAGCAGAATCTCGAAAAAGCGCTCCTTTGGGATCGTAAAGCTAAGCGCAACGAGCGTAGCTGCCGCAGCGTTCCATTTTGCGGCCGAGATCGCGGCCTGATAGGCGATGCGCCCGGCATCGACGGCTTGCCCTGCCATCGCCATATCGAGGCTCGTCCCCATCGTTATATTCTCCCAGAAGTCGAGGCTGCCAAGCACGATTGCGCCAAGGCCAGCGGCGAGCGCGGCGGCGGGGTTTTCCACGCGGAAGCCAAGCGCCGCGAAGCACAGCGCGCCCACATAGGCGAGGATGTAGACATCGTCCACCGCGAGCATAAGCCGGAGGTAGTGCCCCGCCTCTTTCAGCGCGGCGGTGTATTGCGCCGGGTCGATAAATACTTCGAACCGCTCTTGGGAAGCCGCTCCGCCCGATATGGCGGACAACGCCGCGGCCGCGATCAACAGCACCAGCCCCGCCACGCTCAACGTAGCGGCAACGCTTAAGTGTTCCCGTCTTTCCATCGGTCCCCTCCCCTGCCTGACCCTCAGCTTAAAGCACGAAGGCTAGCCTTAAGGAAGTCACGAGCTGCGGGCAGGAAACTCCGATGTCAGACCCAATTCAACCTTTGTGCGCAAGTCCTGCTCCACAGTCGTCGGCTGTTCAGTGGGCGCCGCTTGCACGCCTTATCGAGCGCGAGCGGCGTATCGCGTCATGGGCGGCGGAAAACGGTCCGATCGCGCTCTTCGCCTATGAGTTCGTCCGGTTCGGCATCAAACAGGGCTGGGCCTGCTTATTTGGCGGGCTGATGCTCGCCCTGCTGCTCGCCACCCATCTCTGGTATCCGAAGGATGCCGCACTAGCCCGCTACGACTTTCTGGTACTCGGCGCGGTAGCCATCCAAGGCGGCATGCTAGCGTTCAGGCTTGAGACGCTGGACGAAGCCAAGGTCATCCTTGCCTTCCACGTCATCGGTACCGCGATGGAGGTCTTCAAGACCTCGGCCGGCTCGTGGGCCTACCCCGAGCCCAGCGTGCTGCGCATCGAGGGCGTGCCGCTCTTCTCCGGCTTCATGTATGCCGCAGCCGGCAGTTACCTCGCGCGCGTTTGGCGGCTGTTCGATTTCGAGTTTACGCGCCATCCGCCGCTTTGGGCTGTGGGCCTCCTGGCAACCGCCACCTACGTCAACTTCTTCGCGCATCATTACATCGCCGATGCGCGGCCTGCCCTGTTCGCCGCCGCCGCGCTCATGTTCGGCCGCACCTGGGTTCACTACCGGGTCTGGCATTGCCACCGCTCGATGCCGCTACTTTTAGGCCTCTTCCTCGTCGCCATGTTCATCTGGATCGCCGAGAATGCCGGCACTTTCTCGCGCGCCTGGGTCTATCCACATCAGGCCGCCGGGTGGGCGCCCGTGCCGCTCACCAAACTTGGCGCCTGGTTCCTGCTGATGCTGATCTCCTATGTGCTTGTGGCCGCCGTGCAGGGTTTGCGCCGGTATAATCCAGCTTGCTCCGTGCCAGGGAAACTCAAAGTTCCCGCCCCTCATCCTGTCCTTCTCCCCATGGGGGAAGGGACGCCTGAATAGGCACCGCGCATGCAACAACGTTCCCTCTCCCGGCAAGCTCGCCTCGGCGAGCTTGCAACGCGGGAATGCCTGCATCGCCAAGCGGATGCAGGGCGGGAGAGGGACAGAGCGAAGGGAGCGACGGCCGTTCCTAAACTACTTCCCGTATTTACCGAATCCGCGCGGGGGCAACTTGAAGGCGGCCGGCTTCACCGGCGCATGAGCCTTTTTTGCCGGTGCGGGAGGCGCCGGCTGCTTCGCTTTGCCGATGTTGAGTCTTGGCAGGGCCTCGCCGCTTGCCGCCTTCGGCAGCTCAGGCTCCTTGCGTTCGGCGATATCGGCGAGTTCGCGCACGAGCGCGCGCGCCCCCCTTAGCCGCTCTATGCCCTCCTCCCACTCCGCTTTGAACACGAGTTTGTGGTCCGGCTGCAGTTTCACCGCGGCGCCGTGATCGTGCATGAATTTTACGAGCCCCGGCGGATTGGCGAAGCGTTTGTGCCGGAACGCAACCACCGCGCCCTTTGGCCCCGCGTCCACCTGCGCGATGCCGGCGCGGCGGCAATAATTTTTGATCTGCACCACGGTCAGCAGGTGCTTCACCTCTTCCGGCAGAGGCCCGAAGCGGTCCGCCAACTCGGCGGAAAAATTCTCGATATCCGCGCTTTCGTGCAGGCTGGAAAGGCGCCGGTAAAGCCCAAGCCGAACCTGAAGATCGGGCACGTAGGCTTCGGGCAGCAGGACAGGCAAACCCACATTGATCGTGGGCGACCACTGCTCGTCGCGGTCCTCCGTGCCGTGCTCCCTCAACGTCTTGACGGCTTCTTCGAGCATCGACTGATACAGCTCGTAACCCACCTCTTTGATATGGCCCGATTGTTCGTCGCCCAGCAGATTGCCGGCTCCCCTTAGATCGAGGTCGTGGCTTGCAAGAGTGAAGCCCGCGCCGAGGCTATCGAGCGAGTGCAGCACCTTGAGCCGCTTTTCGGCCTGGGCCGTGATCTTGCCGTTCGGCGGGATGGTGAACATGGCGTAAGCGCGCGTTTTGGACCGGCCCACGCGTCCGCGGAGCTGGTAAAGCTGCGCCAGACCGAACATGTCGGCGCGATGCACGATCAGAGTGTTTGCGTTCGGGATATCGAGGCCGGACTCCACGATGGTGGTGGAGAGCAGCACGTCGAACTGCTTGTCGTAGAACGCGGCCATGATGTCTTCGAGCTGCGAGGGAGACATTTGCCCATGCGCCTGCATGAAGCGGACTTCCGGCACCTGTTCGCGCAGGTAGGCCGCGACGTCGTCGAGATCGGCGATGCGTGGGACCACGTAGAAGCTTTGTCCGCCCCGGTAGCGCTCGCGCAGCAGCGCATCGCGCAGCGTAACCGGATCGAAGGGCGTGATGAAAGTGCGCACCGCGAGCCGGTCCACCGGCGGGGTCGCGATCACCGACATTTCGCGCACGCCCGTGAGTGCTAGCTGCAGCGTGCGCGGGATGGGCGTCGCGGTAAGCGTGAGCACATGCACATCCTCGCGAAGCTGCTTCAGCCGCTCCTTATGCGCCACGCCGAAATGCTGCTCCTCGTCGACGATAAGCAGGCCGAGATCCTTAAACTCGATGGATTTGGCGAGCAGCGCATGCGTTCCGACCACAATATCGATCTGCCCGCTTTTCAACCCCTCGCGCATTTGGCTCATATCCTTCGCGGAAACGAGCCGCGAGGCTTGCGCGATCTTCACGGGAAAGCCGCGGAAGCGCGCCGAGAAGGTCGCGAAATGCTGGCGTGCGAGCAGCGTCGTCGGCACCACCACCGCAACCTGCTTTCCTTCCATCACGGCTATGAAGGCCGCCCGCAATGCGACCTCGGTCTTGCCGAAGCCGACGTCGCCGCAGATGAGGCGATCCATCGGCTTGCCCTTGGCAAGATCCTCGGTGACGGACTCGATGCTTGCGAGCTGGTCGTCGGTTTCATCGTAGGGGAAGCGCGCAAGAAACTCGGTATAGGCGCCCTCCGCCACCTGGAGGACCGGTGCGGGCCTGGTTTCGCGCAACGCCGCCACCTTGATCAGTTCCTCCGCCATCTCGCGGATGCGTTTCTTGAGCCGCGCCTTGCGGCCCTGCCACGCGGCTCCGCCGAGTTTGTCGAGGTTCGCACCGGCGTCGTCCGACCCATAGCGGGTTAAGAGCTCCATATTCTCGATGGGCAGGAACAGCTTGTCGCCGCCCGCATATTCGAGCTCGACGCAATCGTGCGGCGCGCCCGCCGCGTCGATGGTCTTTAGGCCAATAAAACGCCCGATGCCGTGGTCGGCATGTACCATGAGATCGCCGGGCGTGAGGCTCGAAGCCTCGATCAGAACTTCGCTCGCCTTCTTCGCCTTGCGCCGCCGGATCAGCCTATCGCCCAGAATATCCTGCTCGGCGACAATGGCGAGGTCCGGCGTCTCGAAGCCGCTTTCGATGCCCAGAAGCGCAAAGCTCACCGCCGGTTTGGCGGCTTTGCGCGCCTCCGCGATATTGGCAACCTTCTCGATCTCTTTCACGCCTTGCGCGCCGAACATCGCGCCTAGCCGTTCGCGCGCGCCGTTCGTCCAGCACGCGACGATCACCCGCTTGCCGAGACCCTGAAGGGTGCGGATATGATCGGTAACGGCGGGCATCAGCTTCTCGGAAGATTCTGCGCGCTCGATGGCAAAGTTGCGGCCTTGCTTGCCCTTGAAGTCGATTTGGATAAGGCTAGGCGTCTGCGGCTGCGGGAAGGGCTCGAACAGCCTGACCTTATGGTGAGCAACGCTCCGTTCCCATTCGCCGGCGGTCAAATAAAGCGCATCGGGCGGCAGCGGATTGTAAGGCGGCGCGCCGAACGAGCGGTGCTCCAGCCCCTCTTTCCGCGCCTCGTAATGATCGGCAATCGTCTCATGCCGGCTGCTCATTGCATCCCCTGCCAAATGATCCAGTGTCAGGACCGCATTCGGCAGGTAATCGAACAGCGTATCCATGCGCTCGTAAAAGAGCGGGAGCCAATGTTCCATGCCGGGATACCGCCCGCCGGCCGACACCGCCTCGTAAAGCGCATCGTCGCCTTTACTCGGACCGAACAGCTCGACATAGCGCTGGCGGAACTGCTTCACGGGCGCATCGCCGCTTGGCACCTCGCTGATGGGCAGAAGCGTAATCTGCTCGCGCGCGGTTTGCGTGCGCTGCGATACCGGATCGAATTGCCGGATGCTTTCCAGCGTGTCGCCGAAAAAGTCGAGCCGCACGGGGCGCGCATGACCCGGCGCAAACAGGTCGAGAATACCGCCGCGCACGGCATACTCGCCGGGCTCCATAACGGTGCCGGTGCGGTGAAAGCCCGAGGATTCGAGCCTATGGATCACCTGCTCCATTTCGAGGCGCCCGCCGGCGTTGAGCCGTGCCGCCGACTTCTTGATGACGGGCAGCGGCGGTACGCGCTGGAGGGCGGCATTCACCGTCGTCAGCACGATAATCGCGCCTTTGCCGCCCTTGGCGTGAGCGAGCCGCGCCAGAGTGGCGATGCGGCGGCTTTCGATATCGGTATCGGGAGAGATCCGGTCGTAGGGAACGCAATCCCAGGCCGGAAAGATCAAGACTTCCGCGCCGGGGGCGAAAAACTCAAGCTGGCTGCGGATCGCCGCGAGCCGCTGATCGTCGCGGGCGATGTGAAGCACCGCCTGCTGAAATTCCGTATCCGCCGGCAGCCTGCGCGCGATGGCGGCCAGCAAAAACGCGTCGTAGCCCTCCGGCACGCCGGCGGCAATGATCGTGCCTTCCCCGCCCGCAAGCCTGTCGAGCGCGGTGGGCGCGCCCGCTTGCGCCTTCGCCTTATCGGAAATTTCTCGTGCGCCTGACATAAGCGGCCGCTATCCTACAACTGAAAGACCCCCTCACCCCGCCCTCTCCCCAAGGGCAGAGGGGGAAGAAGCTGCGACCCTCTCTCCTAACGGAGAGGGAGTTTCAGGCGTCCTCTCTCCCCTTGGGGAGAGAGACAGAGTGAGGGGGGACTTCCTAATCCTCCAACCCCAAAAAAGCGCGCACATCCGCCACCGAACTCGCGGCCCCATCCGGCGCGCCGAAACCGCGAATCCACTGATCGATGTCGGTATCCGGCAGGGCCAGAAATTCTTCGAACGCGGTCAGCCTTGTTTCGTCCATGTCCGGGACACGCTTAATCGCATAACGCCCCAAAATGAGGTCTAGTTCTTTGGTGCCCCTGTGATTGGCGCGATAAAGCGCGCGCTTGCGTCTGATTTCAAGCCCGTCCATTGAAATGCCCTGTGGATCGCGCACGCTTGCGCCGGTTGTTTCGCTCTGTTTCGCGCAATATAAGCGCGCGGGCAATCCCTTGCGATACCGTTGCTATCGCCGCGGCCCTTTGTAGCCTTCAACGGCGGATTGCTGGGATCGAACAACGTGGGTTATATTGTCTCTATGAATAGGATCGCCTTTATAGGGAAGTTGCACGGCCGCGTAGCCTAGGTGCGCGAGCTTAGGGTCGAGAAGAGACATGCCCCCAGAAACAGGTGCGGCGGCTTGACCTCCGGTTGCGGATGTGGCGAAGCAGCGCTCGAAATGCTGACGCTGGATAACAACACTGTGGTCACGCTCCGGCCTCAATCTCTTCCCTGAGCTGACTTTAGCTTCACCGTCGTGATAATGTCGTGCCGAGATTGGTAAGGACAAGGATCATGGACACGGAATATTCGAACGAGCAGTTGAAAAAAGACGATCTTATACGGCTCAAAGAAATTGCCTTGGAAACTTTGCAAACAAAGGTATATCTAGCTCCGGTGGCAGGACTATATGCTGAGCGCCTGATAATGCTTACTCTCTGCCAAGGCGCTGCCCAAAATTACCTCTATGGTACCCAGAATGAAAATGGTAGGGGCGTAAAAGACTTAGACGTATGGGCGTTTTACAGGGGCGGTTTGGAAACACCCTTTCCTTGGAGGCCAATCTGGCAAGCTGATTTCAGATTATCTCACCTTGGCCGCAACCCAGACGATAATGGTTATGTGGGCAGACGTATCGACATAATGGGAAGGTCGATCCCGTTAATTGGAGGTGATAAAGAAAGCGTCCTGGCCTGGTTGAACGACGGTAGCACTAGCGCGAGCTACCTTATCAAACGCCCCGTAATCGGCCTTTTCCCTGAGCGGTATTTGGGAGCAGTGCTTTGGTCGGGGATGATATCCAGCTGATGATCAAGGCACTTCGGAAATGCGTTTCGCGCCTCCGCTCATGGCCTGCGGTATCGATTCTGAAGCGCTAATCCGAATGTGTCTGCTCGGGTTGCTGTCGAACCATATGGTGCAGAAGGAATGGCTTTAAGCTTTCCCAAACTAGACCAGGTAATTTCTTCTTTTGTTCCTCTGTTAGAATTTCGCCTAGCTGGGCACCGCAGTTGGCAAACGCATGCCTCACGGCCTCTTTGATAGCTCGATCTTTCTCTCGTTCGAACTGCCTCTCCATTACACTTGGCATCAACTTGTCGAAGATTTCCTCGATGGCGCCGTCGCGCATCATTTGGTAGTCATAGATGGCTTCAATTTCGGACTCACAAAACCCGAGGCGGATTGTGAGGTTAAGCCGTTCCCCGCTACGGGGATCGATGGCATAGGTCATATTTATCGGATTCCCAGTGTAGCCGCGTCCCAAACACACTACGACGCGGTGGATAGCAAAGTATTCAGCGTAACCCAAGATTAAGCCGGTTCGCGGGTTAGCCTCAACACTCACGCAATGGAGCGGTACGCTGGTGGGGCGATTGCCAACTAGATCGCTTGCGTAGTTGTAGCCGAAACTGGGTGGACTTGCGGAATCGCGAAGGTAGTGAAGTGCATCGCCACAAAGATTAATAGATATACCTGCATGATGGGTAAGGGCGAGAACGCTCTTTACAATAGACCTACCCGAGGCTTCGCCGCCCAACTCATTCTGTAGCTGAACCATTCCTTTTGGGTACGTTTTCGTATCCTTCGCTTCTGTCAACGCGCGATCAATATCAAGCTTTGGGTATTTCCGCTTAAATCCGCGGAGCATACGCTTAAGCTCTTTTTGCGAGCGCGCTGCAATATGAAGTTTGGTACCTTCCGGTGTAATTTCTTCAGAATGTGACGGCGTCACATTAAAGCCCCCCGTCGGGTTCATAATCAAGTTTTCACCTGCCGTAGTAATAATCGGTAGCGCTGGCGTTGTTCCTTTTTGGCGCTTCACGCCAAACAATATGATCAACGGATGAAGCTGAGACGCGAGCGCTGCATCCCACTTGTTACCTGATGTATTGTTGCAGCGCCTGCAAATGAAACCTGAGACCTC
Organism: Rhodomicrobium sp.; assembly: GCA_052148445.1. GTDB lineage: Bacteria > Pseudomonadota > Alphaproteobacteria > Rhizobiales > Rhodomicrobiaceae > Rhodomicrobium. Next base: position 996 of record JBKQIH010000194.1, on the reverse strand, counting down.
CAGCCGACCGCCGAGAGCTCCCAGAATAACGTGTTCATTTGAATCGTTCTGTGCGGTGATTTCTTCCTCACAGATTGCGCAACTCAACATTGTGTTTTGATGAGACATTTTCCGACCGCATCCCAGGAGATGGCGAACAAAGATAGCTGAATATGGAACACCGTATCGAAAGTCTACACAGCGTTTCAGCCCAACAAGCATAACAAACTTGTGGGAAGTGAAGGCTGCACCCCGCGCTGCGGTAATAACGGCGACTCTTCCTACAAAAGCAGCCACTCACCGAAATCGGCCTCATGTCTCTTCTCGGCCGAGCCTGTGTGAAAACGTGTACGGACGAAAAAGTGGTAGAATCTTATTTCTGCTTAGATCACGGGTGGAAGTCCGTTGGCCCCTTAATGGGCCCCGATTAAGTAATTTGAAAGGAAAAGGCCAAATACAACCAAGAGTTCCCGCCGTCGTCTGGGGCCTGCAAGCTGACGAGGAGGAGAATGGAATTCTAATGTCTCTTTTTGCTTCGACGTTTTTACACAGGCTCGGCCTCTTCCAGCCGTTCCAGTGAGCCGCGCTTGCCGCCCGGTCCATAGCGGTGCGATGTTTCTTTTCGTAGCGCTGGGGCATGGTTAACCTGAAAATGGTAAACGCGGGTGGATTTGAATATCTTCCCGCCGCAAAACTCGCGATTTTTTGCGTTTTCGCCTGCAAATGTGCGATTCCAAAGGTCCGTTAAATATGTTCATAGTTTCAAATTAACCGTTAACCAGCGCGAAAGCCGGGCGTGCGGCGCTCGCTTTCATTCCTTTTCATGCAATATTTCAGAGCGTTAGACGCATTAACGCTTTCGCAAGGCGCTTTCCCCGAACATCGGCGCTCAAAGATAGCTCGATGGCGGGACGCAATACCGATGCAATTTTACGGCAATCGCACACGGCGCGCGGGGCTGGATTGCTCCGCCGCCGCCGATGCGGCACAGCCGCCGGGAATAGGTGGAAAACGGCG
>JBKQIH010000193.1:0-7025 GCA_052148445.1 Rhodomicrobium sp. | reverse complement strand
TAATTGCCGAGATGCGGATCGCCGTGGATCACGGCGTAATGGCTGAAGGGATACCACCAAGCGCGGAACAGCGCGCGGGCAATCGCGTTGCGCTCTTCGAGCGGGCGGGTCTTGTATTCGAGCAGCTTCCCGCCGCCGAGCCAGGTCATGGTAAGCAGGCGTTTGGTCGAAAGCTCTGGCAGCAGCTCCGGCACGCGGATCGCTTTATCGCCACGAAACATCAGGCTGTAGAGCGCCATGTGCCGCGCTTCGAGGCTGTAATCCAGCTCCTCGCGCAGGCGCGCCGCGATTTCGTGGATCACTTCCGACGTATCGACCGCCGTATCCATGCGCTTATAGATGCTCATGACCACGCGGAGCTGATTGAGATCGGCCTCGACCGCCGACTGCATCTCCGGATATTGCAGCTTCACCGCGAGCGCGCGCCCGTCGCGGGCTTCCGCCTTGTGCACTTGGCCGAGCGACGCCGCCGCCGCCGCCTGCTCGCCGAAGCCCGCGAACTTGCCGCGCCAATCCGGCCCAAGCTCGGCCGCCATGCGCCGGCGCACGAAGGGCCAGCCCATAGCGGGCGCCTGGTTCTGCAGCTGCGACAGCTCGGCGGCATATTCGGCCGGGAGCGCATCGGGGATGGTCGAGAGCAGCTGCGCGACCTTCATCAGCGGGCCCTTCAGCCCGCCAAGCGCGGCGGCGAGCTGCACGGCGTTCTTCTGCCGGTCCTTCGCGCCGAAGAGGTAATTGGCCCCCATCCGCGCCGCAACGCCGCCGACATTGCCGCCGACGTTCGCATAGCGCTGCATCCGCCGCGAAAAGCGGTTGCCCTCGCGGTCGTGCGCGCCTTCGGGGGCTTCGATTTCGGGGCCGGGGCCAGGATTCTCTGTCAAAACGTCTACTCCGCTTAAACGTGACCGGCCCCATCCGCTAAAGCGCTCGGCACGGCGTCCGGTTAAAGCATAAGGGATAAATAAGATCGCTTTGCGGATTCTCTCATATTCTAGTCGGGCTGGCGCGGCTGTGCTTGCCTGAGGCTTCATGAGACACGGCAACAGCCCGGCCGGCGGGGCGGGTTTGGGCCTATTTTGCAAGAACCGCTTCATGCTAATATGCTGTGGAGGGAACGGCCTTACCGGCCACAGCGCAATTTGCGATAGGTTTTGGCGATGACAGTTGTAGCCGATCCAATCCTGAGCCGGTTCCGCGCCGCACTCGACGAGACGTACGGTGCACGGATTGAGCGCGTCGTGCTCTTCGGCTCTCATGCGCGGGGCGATGCACGCCCGGACTCAGATTACGACATTGCGGTCTTTCTCCGAGACCTCGACAGCTTTGGCACGGAGGCGGGCCGGATCGCGGCCATAGAAACCGATATCCTCTACGACACCGGAGCTGTCATCAACGCGATCCCTCTCAAGGCGGGAGCCTACCGGGAGCGCACAGGGCTGATGCAGGAGCTGCGCCGGGATGGCCTCGATCTATGACGCCCGAAGCGAAAGATTATCTCGACAAAGCGCGGGACCATCTGGACGAAGCTAGAAAGATTGCTTCAATCGGTCTCGCCAAGGCCGCCGCGCGTTCCGCCTATTACGCCGCATTTCACGCGACGCAAGCCTTCATCGTCGAACGCACTGGCAAAATAGCGAAGACCCATTCGGGCGTTCGCAGTGAACTCGCACGGCTATCGAAAGACACGCCGGGCATCGATAAAACGTTCCCGACGTTTCTGGCGCAAGCCTACCTTTACAAGGAAATTGGCGATTATGGGGTGGGTCACGGCGCGAACGTGACCATGACCGAAGCCAATGACGCCATAGTTGCGGCCGGACGTTTCATCGATTGCGTGACAGCTTTGCTGGCATAGCTATCGCAGTACAATCAGCCGGTCCTGTATCGCCCGAGGCGGCAGCAGCACCCCGTAACCGGCGCGCCGTGAACGTGCTACGATTCTGATTGTCGATGCATGCTTTTCTCTCGCAGCTATATTGGAGCGATCCTTTGTAGGTAATAAAGAGAGTGGGCCTGAGCATTTTTAACCGGCTTTGCAAAACAGGAGCGCCGATGCTGCTTCCTCAAGTATCGCTGAGAAGAGAGTGGTTACGGCGGGCGTTGCGCGATTACCCGCTCTACGATCCGCCGCATAAGATCGAAGAGCGGCTGCTTTCGAAGGAAGAGGCTCTTGAAAACTTCGACTATTTCATGCGGGTGCGGCAGCAGCGCCTCTCCTATTTCGAAAACTGGTTGCGCCAGCGTTTTTGGGTGACGCTCACGCCCGACAGGGCAGGGGTGAAGACGCTCAATCGCTGGAGTAACAAATATGCTGGACTGCTGCTGACCGCCGGACCGGGCAGCCACCACCCAAATGACTCCTACTTCACCTATGACCCGCCTTGGACGGGAGAAAATGCCGGATGCAACGTACTTTTCGACATGGGCATCGCGCTCGGCGAATTTATCATCGTCAACTGCCCCAAGCTGCATTGGGCACTCGATCCGCTTTCGCCAGTGCTTCCGCGCCGAGCACAGCGCCTCAAGCGATCGCCGGGGATGAGTTACCAAAGGCCACGACTGACAGGTTCGAACAATCCGGCGTGGAGCGAGTCCCCGTTGCACAAGGTTTTCAGTTTCGCGCATGAGTTGATACTTTGTACGATAACAATAGAAGATAGGATGAAATTCTACAGCCGCACAAAAAGGAGTAGAGCAACAGTGATAAATTACTTATTGAATATATTTGATAACATTATTTCTAATTACCCCGAATTTGATCTTATCGGCTTAAGAAAATCAATGTCAACCGAGGAATACATAAACCTCGTCGACTCTGAAGGGTGATTGGAGAAATAGCTATGGCTGATCAGACAGAAGTTTACGTCTTAAGACTAACGGGCGGCGCGCCGCAGCCAAAACACGCGAATCCGGTTCCGAAGCAGGAGCCGCCTCGATACACTCAACTTGAGGCTTACCGTCGCTCCTGGCCCTCCTTCCCCTTTTGGTCTTTCGTAACGCCACGGACGGCTTAGTGTCACCTGTATGCATGCAGCATTGCCGTGCCTAACGTCTTTCCGATTTACTTACGAAAGCGCCATAAAGCCGCCGGCCATTCTGCTGGCAAAAGCTGCGCACACAATTTGCGCTGTCCGGCATCAAGCCTCCAGCGCTTCCAGCTCCGCGATCATATCCTCGATCACCTTCAAGCCCATGGCCCAGAAGCCCGGATCGGTCGCATCCAGCCCGAACGGCGCCAGCAGCTCCTTGTGGTGCTTCGTGCCGCCCGCGCGCAGCATGTCGAGATAGCGGCCCTCGAAGCCTTCCGGCGCGCGCTCATAGGCGGCATAGAGCGAGTTCACGAGGCAATCGCCGAACGCATAGGCATAGACGTAAAACGGCGAATGCACGAAATGGGAGACATAGGCCCAATAGTTCTCATAGCCACCGTTCAACTCGATAGCCGGCCCGAGGCTTTCGCCTTGCACGCCGAGCCAGAACGCGCCGAGCTGCTCCGCGGTTAGCTCGCCCTGCCGGCGCGCTTCATGCACCAGCCGCTCGAATTGGTAGAAGGCGATCTGCCGGACCACGGTGTTGATCTTGTCCTCGACCTTTTGCGCGAGCATCGTCTTTTTCTCGCGCGGGGTCTTGGCCTGCGCGACGAGCGCCTTGAAGGTCAGCATCTCGCCGAACACGCTAGCGGTCTCGGCGAGCGTCAGCGGCGTGTACGCCATTAGCGCGCCCTGAGCGTTCGCCAGCACCTGATGCACGCCGTGGCCCAGCTCATGGGCGAGCGTCATCACATCGCGCGGCTTACCAAGGTAGTTCATCATGATGTAGGGGTGCGCCGAGGGCACGGCCGGATGCGAGAACGCGCCCGGCGATTTGCCCTCGCGCACCGGCGCGTCGATCCACCTCTTGTCGAAAAACCCGTCCGCGATGCCGGCCATTTGCGGCGAAAACCGCCGGTACGCCCCGATCACGGTCGCCCGCGCGTCCGGCCACTCGATGACGGGCTCGGGATCGCGGCTGATCGGCGCGTTGCGGTCCCAATAATTCAGCCGGTCCATGCCGAGCCACTTCGCTTTGAGCGCGTAATAGCGGTGCGAGAGCCGCGGATAACTGTCGCGCACGGCCTTCACCAGCGCATCGACGACCTCCGGTTCGACGCGGTTGCCCAGATGCCGCGAGGAAGCGACATCGGGAAAGCCCCGCCAGCGGTCGGAAATTTCCTTGTCCTTGGCGAGCGTGTTCATCACCAAGGTGAACAGCCGCACATTCGTCTTCAGAACCTTGGCGATGGATTCGGCCGCCGCCGCGCGCTTGGCGGGATTGGCGTCGCTCAAAAAATTCAGCGCAACTTCGAGCGTGAAGGTCTCGCCCTCGATCTCGAACCGGAGCCCCGTCAGCGTCTCGTTGAACAGCCGGCTCCAGGCGGCGGGGCCGGTCATCGCCTTCTCATGGAACAGCTTCTCGAGGTCGTCCGAAAGCTGATAGGGCCGCTCTTTGCGCAAATCGGTGAGCCATGGCCGGTAATGCGCAAGCGCCGCGTTGTCCAAGGCCGCGTCCATGACCGCGTCGTCGATGCGGTTCAATTCCAGTTCGAAAAACAGCACCTGCGTGCTGACAACGGTAAGCTTGTCCTGCGCGTCGCCGAACAGCTTGGCGCGGGACGGGTCGGCGGTGTTGGTGACATAATTCAAGTAAGCAAAGGAGCCGATGCGCCCTGTCAGGTCCGACAGCGCCTCATAGGCGGCGACCGCCTTGGCCAGCCCGCCCGCATCGGCGCGCGCGAGCCCGTCGAGCTTGCCCTGATAAGCCTCGCGAAACCCTGCGGCTTCCTGCGCCGCCTTGTCGAAATCGGCGGCAAGCTCAGCCCCGCCTTGCGGATAAAGATCGCCCAAATTCCAGCCGGGCATCTCGCCGACGGGCTCGGGCGCCACATCCAAAAAACCCCGGTCCGCTTCGAGCGCGTGCACCGCTGCATGCGAAAGAGTTGGATAATGCTTCATGATTGCGGGTCCTCGCGCTTCGTCTGGTTCTTTGAGTTTGGATTTGGCGATTTGTGACCGGCGGTCAACAGGAATCGCTCGGATTGGCTCCTGGCGAAGCGGGCGTGTCATTTGGAAACGCATCCGTTCTCTTATGAAGGAGCCCGTAACGCACGACGGGCCGTCGCTAGCGCCAAATGGAAACAAAGATATCGTTCCCCGGCGGAGTCTAGGCACAACTGTTCTGCAATGACAACGAACAATTCTCGAACTAAAGCTTGGCAAACGCAGTCGCATTGCACAAGACGCGCGCTGCAGCATTCTTTGAAAGACCGCTTTTTTGTTTATCCCACGCTAATTACATTTCTTCTTTTGCATTGCAATAAACTTTTATTGAAGTGAACTTACCTCTGGGCTGTCAATAGCAGGAGTTGTTGTTGATGCAACGAAAAGAGGCTAACGATGTCTACAAATCTTGTCTCGACGATTATGCAGTCACTTTCATCCGAGGTAATTGGGAAAATCGCGTCCTCCCTCGGGTTGGACAACACCGCAGTGCAGAAAGCCATCAGCGCCGGCATTCCAGGGATACTGGCGGGACTTTCAACCGCGGCATCGACTTCCGATGGAGCAAATAGGCTCGGATCTGCGGTTTCGCAGATTGAGGACATGCCGGGCCGCGATATTGTGCGAAACATGATGGAATCGAACACTCGTAACCTCGCCGAATCGGGCTGGTCGACGATTTCAACGCTGCTGGGGGGCGGCACGCTAGAAACCTTAAGCTCTGTCATTGCCCAGTTCGCAGGCTTCGGTCAGGGATCGGCAAAAAGGCTGATTGGCCTTCTCGCTCCCATGGTCTTGGGTTTTCTAAGGCGCGAGCAGGTTTCCGCGGGACTGGACAACAGAGGCTTGGCGAGCCTGCTTGCGAGCCAGCGTGACAATATCGAACGCGCGATGCCCGCAGGGGTAGCCCAGCGCCTGCTCGACACCGGTACGCGCTCAGCCAGCCAACCGGCTACGGTTTTTCGCCGTCCCGCTCCGGCAAGCTCAACGTCTTCGCGGAGCTGGGCTTACTGGCTTCTTCCTGCTTTAGTCCTGGCTGGCGCGGCGCTTTACCTGCTTCCCACCCCGCAGGAGAGCAAGACCGCTCAGGATATCAATAAGAATACCACCACGGTTGCCAAGGACGGGCTCGCCCCGGCGCCTATGCAGAATACCGCGGCCACACCGGCAATTCCTACCGCCGCAACGATTGAGAACGGCATCGTGGCCAACATCGGCCGGCTTCGCAATGCGCTTCAGACGATCAAGGATCCCGGTTCGGCTCAGGCCGCCTTGGGCGAGCTTAGGGACATTTCGGCCCAATTCGGCCGTTTGAAAGCTATGGCACAGCAGCTCTCGCCTGACGCCAGAAAGGCGATGGCGGCTGCCGTCGCGAGCCGGGTTCCGGACCTGAATGGGCTAATCGACCGGCTCGGCAGCGAAATGAACCTCAGCGGCGAGGCGAAGCCCGCCATGGATATGCTGAAAACAGAACTGGTCAACATCACAAAAGCCTGACAACTCCCTGGCTCCGGCGGCGCAGAACCGCCGGAGGCTCGCTCCGGCGTCAGGCGCGTGCGCTCGACTCATCGGTGACCGTTCTTCCGGCCATCGCCGTCATGATGAGGGCGAGCCCGAACATGAATAGGTTGATGCCCACGAGCAAGCCTATCACCCAAGTCGACGTTTGCGGCCAGCCCGCCAAAATCAGCCCGGCAAGGAATAGGTCCACGATCCCGCTCAAGAGCACCCAGCCCCACGATTTCAAAATCCGCCGGTGCTCGAAGGCTGCAAATATTTGCGACGCACCTTGCGCAATGAAAAACGCCGTCAGCACAAGCGTCAGCGAAAGCATGCCGGCCAAGGGCTGTCTTAGTAGGTAAATGCCGGCGAGAATGGCGAAGGCGGATGCAAGAAAGCTCCAGAACGAACCTGGAACGTCTTGTCCGGTAAAGTAGCTAGCCAACCCTACAATGCCGCCGATGAAGAAAATCCAGCCGGCGAATTTGA
>JBKQIH010000192.1:0-14364 GCA_052148445.1 Rhodomicrobium sp. | reverse complement strand
CGCGGGACCGTTCCGAATGTGGCGCCCAGCAGTTCGGGCGGCACGAAGAGCTCGGTGCCAACGAGGCAGGGGAAGCGCGAGCCGTCGCCGACCTGAAAACTATCACAATCGACCGCGGCGACCGTGCCGGTCTGGCGGACGAGAATATTGGAGTGGTTGACGTCGCCGCAGATAAAGCCTGCGGCATGCACGGCGGCGAACAGGCGGGCGACATTGGCTGCGGCATGGATGAGAAAACGGAAGTCGGCCGAAGGGAAATGCTGGATGCGTGCGCGCGGGCTATAGAGCTCGTAGAGCGGGTGCGCGTCGAGGATGCGCGGCATCAGGAAGCCGATGAGCTGGCCGGCCCGTGAAGCAAGGCCGTCCATGGGCCAGGCCGCCACGGAGAGTAGTTCAGGTGTCGCGCCCTGCATCAGCGCGCCGAGCTTGCCGATATCGTGCTGCGTGAGCGGGCACTTATAGATCTTGGCGACGAGGTCAGGCTGGCGGGACACGGCGTAGACGATGCCGTTGCCGCCTGCGCCGATTTCTTGGCCTAGCCGGTAGGAGGTGCCGCTGCGTGAGCCGGTCAATGGGCCTGGATCTGTACTGATACTGCCGGCCGCGACTGCCATCGCTAAGTCTCGATCCAGGCCGCGCAAAGGAGCGATTTGTCGTCATCGGTGCGTGCGTTGACCTGATCGGAGGCAAGCAGCGCCTCAATCCCGGACGAGACCTCTGTTTCTTGGCCTTCCCCAATGCAGGCGGTGAGCCGGCCGAGGATGGCATCGAAAAATGGAGCGTGTGCGCTGCGGGTCCGGAAATCGAGGACAAGGCGCTCGAGACCGTCGGAAAACATGGCGAGCCGGCGCGGTGCCCGATGCATAACTTGTATCTGCAAAGCATCGAGCGCATCGGCTTCGGTCAAGAAGCGCGTGGTATTGGCGTATTCGCCGTGATCCGGCCAATGCACCGGCCGCCAGCCCTGGCCGTCGTCGATGACGATGGCACCGTCGCCGATCTGCCCGAGCGCGCCGCCCTCGGCCGAGAGAATGGCGACCAGAAGCGTGGAGGCAAATTCCTCGATGGGATGACCGTCGTGGTCCGCTTTCTCCTTGAGCATATGGCGTGCTTCCGCCACGGCCTCGCGCAGGATTTGTGCGGCGGACAGGATGCTTGCGCCGCCCTCAAAGGCACGAAAGATGAAATCGGCGGCGAAGGATGTTGCGAACTCCGCGCCGGTCAAGGCCCGTTCCGCCGAGCCTGCGCCGTCGGCGAGCGCCGCGATTAGAATGGACGGCTCGCCGGTACAAGACCAAACCGTGCAGGCAAAGGCGTCCTGGCAGGGCAGGCCCTGCCGCAAATGCGAGGTTCCTGCTTCCCGCGCCGCCGCCCAAATCCAGCGCCCGGTCACTCAATGATCGCCCAGCCTTTCGGCGACGTGTCGGGCGGAGGCAGTCTGAGCGCATCTCCGACTTTGCTTTTGGAGACGCCCGACAGCGAATTGGATAGCCATTGAAACAGCTCCCGAAAGGCGAGGCCCCGGAGCCGGATGGGGTCGCGGGGCGAGAGCCGGCGCAGCACGTTGAAATCGGCACGCTCAACGCCCACGGGAAAGAAGGCCAGGGCCTTGGCCTTTTCCGCCGCGTGGACCGCACTGGCGGCCGCTGTCCATTCGTCGGTCGGGGCGCCGTCGGTGATGAGAAAAATCCAGGGCCGGTAATACGCGATGCCGTTGGCCTGGTAGAGCTGCTTTCTGAGCTTGATCATGTCGAGCGCCTCCATGATCGCTTCTCCCATCGGCGTTGATCCCTCAGTCGTAAGATGGGGCGCGGCAAACATATCGGCGGTCACGAAATCCTGCCGCACGCGAACTGGGCCGAAGGTGATGATGGCGACCTCGACGCGCTTGGCCGCGAGCGAGTCGGCGGCAAGCTCCTGCTGGAACTGTTTCAGCCCCTGATTGAGCTGATCGATGGGCTGGCCCGCCATCGACCCCGAGTTATCGAGAAGCAGCACGCAGGGGCAGCGCGGCTCGGGATTGTCGACGAAGGTGAGATCGGTAAAGGGGACTTGGGTTAATTTGGTCATGGCCGAATCCAATGCGCGATTGCCGCCGAGTGGGATCTTGAATGCTGACGCCCCGGCGAGCCAGGCATGCGGATCGACCCGGCATTCCCCGCCGACGGCGCCATAATCAATTACGCGGCGTAAGGAATACCCGCATTGCGCTGACATGATGGCCGTGCGCGCGGAGCGCGCTGCTTCGAGAGCCGGATGGCGCTAGTTCGCTTCGAGCAGTCAATCCCGATGAGAACTAGCAAATTATTCAGGACGAGCTCGACAAGGCGCGTTCGAGGCTTGTCCGGATGACCCGGGTGATATGTGACAAGCGGTAGCCGGGCGGCGGCGGGGCGCGGGCTCAGAGGTCTGCGATAGTGCGCATCTCGGCGCGATCCGCTATAACCCCACCACGGGTTTGCCGCAGTTGTGCATCAATCATTGAGGGACGGGGGCAAGGGTGACAGATTTATATCAAGAGCAAATCGCCCTGGGATGATTCGCAAGCAGTCAATCATTTTTTCAAAATGACTGGCGATTATCCTTCCATTCCACAGTTCTGGGCTGAGTTTATTTAGCCGCTGCGGCCAGGGATATCCTGTATTACCTTACGAACGAGTGCGTTTAGCTCTCCTTGGAGATCGTGTAATTTATGGCCATTATTCCTGCTAACGGACTGGCATCAAACGTCGGATTGCTCGATGCGCGGGCTACGGGAAGGAAGTTTTATTGTCTGCGGCAATCTTTTCTTCCGGTTGATTTCTTCGATATGTGCTCAATAATCGAAGAGATATGCTTAAGAGAAAAAATCGTACTTGTCGGCAAATGGCGGTTGATACCCTCGGATTTCAAAGCGGCGATCCAGCCGTTCGTAGACGAAAGAGTATTTCAGCTCGTATTGGAACCAACAATCTTAAAGAAGATGGTTGCCCCTGACGCTATGATAATGAGTGCGGCGTCAGCGGCCAACAAGAAGTCACTAACAAGCGCAACCACGGAAGACGCAAATCTTGAAGTTGCTAGGCTGCTGGGGGCAGAAGTTAGTTTTAAAGTTCCAGCGCTTCCACTTTTGGGGCACCTTCAGCATTTTGGGCAAATGCGTAGACCAGTGATCGATCACCTTGTTTGCGATCTCGCGGCTCAATATCAAGATGTAAGAGAACTGGCGGAAGATGCGATTTGGCGACACTCACAGCGCAATGGGCTCAGACATGTATCCATCCCGCCGATTGCGCTAGAAATAATAAGAAGGTGCAGTTCTATTGACCAGGTGGTGACTCGAACTCTGGAAATGAGAGAAGAATTCTGGGCGCTCAGACAAAAGATGACGGAGCTTGCGGATATACTGGCAGATCCGTCGTTAAGCGTAGAAAAATATTTGTCGCTCACTCAAGATTGGAAAGGCCGGTGGGAGCAACTTTCCGCTTCCGCTCTGCAATGCAATATGAGCTACGGATTGAGCGATTTTACCTTGCTTGCAAACGGTTACGAGCTTTCGTCTGCAATTGAGAGCCATAATTATGTTGGCGCGATTATGAGCGGTGTACGCATATTGAATCAGGGTCGGCAGTATTTGCGTCATCAGTTGTTTCGACCCATACGGACGCCAGTACGCAATTATCTGAGAACGACCAGAACAGAAATGTGTGCGGCTGTAAGTAAGATTTTCGACATCGCTCCACAGAATGCGGAATATTCAATGGGGTTGGTGGCAAGTTCCGATGACAACATTTGGAAGAAGGTTTGTGAAAACATAAGGCCATCCAATAATAATGCGCGGCAGTCTACCCCGCGGCTTTCGGCGTAGCTCATAGGCTGAGCTTTGCGCACCGGTACGAAGATCGCCGGCTCGATCAAAGCGAATATGAGGCTAGCCAGCGCGGCATAGCGGACTTCATCAGGGCGAAGGGTGATACCAAGCCTCATCTGCTTGAGATGGCGGGATAGGGCGGCGCTTATGCGCCGCCTTCCCGGTGATCGAGGACAGGAATGCGGAGCTTTTTCGCTTTGTCGGCGAGATTGCCGGTGATGCCGGAGCCGGGGAAGACCACGACGCCGGTGGGCAGGATTTCGAGCATGCGGTCGTTGCGCTTGAAGGGGGCGGCTTTGCCATCGCGTGCCCAGTCGGGCTTGAACGCGATCTGCGCGACCTTGCGGTTATCCGCCCAGCAGGCTGAGGCCTTCTCGGCGCCCTTGGGGCTGCCGCCATGGATCAGCGCCATGTCCGGATGCTTGGCCAGCACCTTGTCGAGCACGGCCCAGATGTGCTTGTGATCGGTGTAGTCCACGCCGCCAGAAAAGGCGATCTTCGGGCCTTTGGGCAAGAGAAGCTCGGTATCGGCCCGGCGGCGGGCGGCGATAAAGTCGCGACTGTCGATCATGGCCGAGGTCATGGTCTTGTGGTTGACGAGGCTTCCGGCGCGGGGACGCCAGGGGGAGCTGGTCTCGGCCTCGAAGCGCTCGGCGGCAAGGTCGCGCATCTGCTCGAATTGGCTCCTGCGCTCGATGATGGCCTGGCCCTGCTCGATGAGGCGTTCGAGCTCGACCGAGCGCACCTCGGAGCCGTCCTGTTCTTCCTGGCTGCGCTTCTGCCGGTCCTCGTTCTCATCGAGCTGGCGCTGCACGCGGGCGGCCTTTTTGTGGAAGAGATCGGTGAGGCACCAGAGGAGATCGCCAAGATCGGGTTCGAGCCGCGTGTCGCGGAACGCGCCGGCCAGAATATCGAAGATGTCGGAGATGGCGCCGGCGGCAAGCTCCGTATCGGGCAGGGGACGGGGATCGGGCTCGTCCGCCGAGGGGTGGAAGCCGAAAAGCTCAAGCTCCTCGACAACGCGGGCGGTGGCTGAGCAATGATGGCGGGGCTCCAAAGGTTCGCCGGTGAGTTCGAGATCGTGTGTCATGATATGTCCTCCTTAAAGTGAAGGGCCGCCTCTCGCGGCCTTGATGGCGATGCTCTGGCCAGGGACGCGGGCGGGGGCCGCACCGCGCCGGCAAAGCCAGCGCGGCCGGAGCGCAGCGGAGGACGGCGAGGGGCCGTTTATTTTGCTCGCGCTGCAAAGCGGCCCCCCTCTTTTGGGGGCCGCGGCGGAAAATAAACGGACATCCGCCGTTGCCCGCCGCCCGCGGCTCTGGCCCAATCGCCACCCTAAAAGGCGCGAGGGCGGGCTCTTTCCGGCAGGGAGGCCGCAAGTGACGGCAGCGCCGAAGACCGGCGTCTGCGGTGCCACAAGAGTGAGGCTCAAACCGAACCTGCGAAACGGGCGCGGTCTTGCGGCTCCAACTGGGCGAGCATCCTCTCCTTCACGGCAGGGACCGGGTTGGCGCACAGATCGACGTTGAGATCCTTGGCCTTTGGCATGAGCACGCGGTATTCGATACCGGCCTCGCGGCATCTGTCATTGAGCCTCTCTTCCGCAAAATCGCCCGAGGCGTCATTGTCGCGCAGGACATAAAGACGGCGAAGCCTGGCCGGGAACAGGATGGCGGAAAGATGCGCGGACGAGAGTGCCGCCGCCATGGGCAGGGCCGGAAACAGCGACAGGAGCGAGAGTACGGTCTCGATGCCTTCGCCCGCGGCGAGGACATCATCCGGCTGGCCGAAACGGACCGCATGACCCAGGAGATGGCCCATGGCCCGGCGCGGATCGTCCAGCGGGGCCTTATCGCCGCCGTCGCGGGCGAGCCAGGAGCGCTGAAGGCCGGTGAGCTTACCGGCAAGGTCGGTGACGACGCCAAGCAGCGCGGGCCAGCTTTGGCGGGGCGAGTTTGGGTCAGGCCGGTAATAGCAGGCGGGGTGAAAGCGAAGGCACGGCCAGTCGAGACGGCACGTTATGCCGCGCCCGCGCAGATAGGTCTCGCCCAGCGTTCCGGGCACGGGGCGCGACAGGCGATAGAGCTTTTCCGCAGCGGCGGGCGTATCGCGATCCTGCGGCTTGAACCGAAATTTCGGGCGAGGCAAAGCCGGCAACGGCTCATTCAGAAATGCCCGCGCCTCTTCCAGCGTGTCGCGCAAGCGGCTATGACCCTTGTTGAGGCCGATGAGATCGAGCAGATCGCCATGTTCTCCCGTCGCGCCGTCGGTCCATTTGCCGCTGCCGTCGCCGGACAATTTGACGAACAGGCTGCGGCCGGGGCTGCCTTCGACATCGCCGCAGGTCCAGTAGCGGCCTTGGCGGCGGCCATGGGGGAGATAAAACCGGCAGACGGCCTCGGCGTTCGAGGCCAGCCGCCGCGACAGTTCGGACGCGTGACCGCTCATATCCATATTTCCTACTACTTTGAGAGACGGATTCGCAATCAGGCTTCGGCTGTTGCGTGTAAGGGCGGATAGAGCGCGAACAGCCGCTCCATGACCTCCCGGCCCATCTCAGGGTCTGAGGGGATGAACAGGCGCAGCCGCCAGGAAATGATCTCGCCGAAGAAGCCCAGGGCTTTCAGCTGCTCGATTTCGGTATCGCGGAAACCGGTGAGTTCGATGCGCTTTGCCCCCATCACGCTCGCGATGCGAAGGGCGAGCCCGCCGCGAAGCGGAATGGGTTTTCCTTCCTGGAGGAGGAGGCGCAGCGCACCCTCCGGCGACAGCGCCGGGCCTCCGTCGAGATTGAAGGCGATGCGCAAACCGGGGACATCTCCTGCTGAAATCAGCCGCCCGACGATACGCTCGCCCGCATCGGTCTCGAGCCGGTAGACCTTGCTGTTGCCCCGCGGCAGATGTTTCCAGACGGGAAGCAGCAGGCCGGTAACGAGATGGATCTCGCTCGTGCGCGTCGGCGGGATTTCAGCAAGCTCCTTGAGCCACGCCGCCGTGAACTCAGCTTCGCTTGCTGCTTGCCAATGGCTCTTGGCGAGTTTCTCGCTGGCGATAGCATCGCGAGAGAGCGGCCGGATCAACCGGATGCGCTCCTCGACACTGCCGTCGTCAAGAGTCAGACTTGATGCGGGCGCAGCGAGCGCCGCGCGGCCGGACTGCGCATTGATGAGGAAGGGCGCATTGGAGCTTCTGGCGAGCGCGAGCGCGGCGTCAAGGCTCATCGGCTCGTTCTTGTCCTCGCGGCGGATTGTGAGGAGGGACGTCGCGGCGCCGGTCCGCGCGTGCGTCTGCAGGATATCGCGCCCGGTGACGGAGAGGCTTTCGGCGGCCAGCGTCTCTAGCCCCACATCGTAAATGCCCGCCGCAATGGCGGCCTCGACGCGGATCGCCAGCAGTTCCTCGAACAGCTCGAAAAACCGGTTCTGCAATGCGATCGGCAAGGCCAGCACGCGGTTCAAGAAGGTAGTGATCGGCGGCAGCTCTTCGATCAACGTGCCGTCGGTCGACCTGATGCGTAGGCCGGTGGCGGTCTCGAAATGCTCAAGGCTGGAGAAGTCCACCTCCCCTCGATAGATACGGGTGTAGAGTTCGATGAGCGCAGCCCGCGCATAGGAGCTTTCGAGATTATCCTCGGGGCGGAACATGCCCTGGCCTCCGGTCTGGCGCTGGCCGCGGGTGATCGCGCCGAGGCTGTCGAGGCGTTTGGCGATGGTCGAAAGAAAGCGTTTCTCGCCCTTCACATTGGTGGCGACGGGGCGGAACAAAGGCGGCTGCGCCTGATTGGTGCGGTTCGAGCGGCCGAGGCCCTGAATGGCGGTGTCGGCTTTCCAGCCCGGCTCCAGGAGATAATGCACGCGCTTTCTCTGGTTCCGGGCCGACAAATCGGCGTGATAGGAGCGGCCCGTGCCGCCGGCGTCCGAGAACACCAGGATGCGCTTTTTGTCATCCATGAAGCATTGCGTTTCGGCGAGATTGGCGGAGCCCGGCCTCGTTTCGGCGCAAAGGCGCGCACTGCCATCCGCGGCGAGCTTTTTCACGATGCGGCGCGAGCGGCCGGTGACTTCCGCGACTTGCTCCGCCCCGAAATGATGCAGGATTTGATCGAGCGCGGTCTGCACCGGCGGCAGCGCGGCAAGCTTTTCGATCAGACGGTCGCGGATTTCGACGGCCTCGCGGGATTGCACGGGCTGGCCGTCGAGCACGACAGGCCGCGAGCAAAGATTGCCGTCCTCGTCCGCATAGCGCTCGTAAAGCTGGGTCGGAAAGCCCTTGGCGAGGTAATCGAGCACATATTCGCGCGGCGTCACGTCGATGGAAAGATCGCCCCATTCGGAGGCGGGAATTTCGGCGAGGCGGCGCTCCATCAGGCTTTCGCCGGTCGAAACCAGCTGAACGACGGCGGCGGCACCCTCATCGAGATCGGCGGCGATGAATTTGAGCAAGGTCGGCGTTTTCATCGCCGTTATGAGGTGATTGAAAAAACGCTGCTTGTTGCTCTCGAAGGCGCTTTTGGCAGCGGCCTTGGCCTGGCCGTTCAAGGTGCCGGCATCGCCGGTGATGTTCACCGCTTTCAGCGCCGCTTCCAGATTCTGGTGAATGATCTGGAAGGCCCCGGCATAGGCGTCGTAGATGCGGATCTGCTCTGGTGTCAGCGCGTGTTCGACGATCTCGACCTCGATGCCCTCGTAAGACAGCGAGCGCGCAATATAAAGACCGAGCGCTTTCAGATCGCGCGCCAGCACCTCCATGGTGGCGATGCCGCCCGCCTCGACCGCCGCGACAAAATCGGCGCGGTTGGCGAAGGGAAAATCCGTCCCGCCCCAAAGGCCGAGGCGTTGCGCATAGGCAAGATTATGTACAGACGTGGCGCCCGTTGCCGACACATATACCACGCGGGCGGCGGGCAAGGCGTGTTGCAATCTGAGCCCGGCGCGGCCTTGCTGCGACGGCGCCTTGTCGCCGCGCTCACTCTTTTCTCCGGCCGCATTCGCCATGGCGTGGGCTTCATCGAACAGGATCACGCCGTCAAAATCTTTGCCCAGCCAATCGAGGATTTGCTTGAGCCGCGAGTCCTTGCCCTCGCGTTCGGAGGAACGCAGCGTGGCGTAGGTGGTGAACAGAATGCCCTCGGCGATGCGGATCGGCGCGCCCTGGCGGTACCGCGATTGCGGCACGATCAGGAGCTTTTCCTGGCCGAGCGCCGACCAGTCGCGCTGGGCGTCCTCGATCAGCTTGTCGGATTTGGAAATCCACACCGCCTTGCGGCGGCCGCGCAGCCAATTGTCGAGAATGATGCCCGCCGCCTGCCGGCCCTTGCCGCTGCCGGTACCGTCGCCCAGGAAAAAGCCCTTGCGAAATTGCACCGCATTTTCGGAGTCGTCTCTGGCGAGCGAGAGAGTGTCGAGGCTTTCGTCCACAAGGTAGCGGCCGGCCAGCATTTCGGCATGGGCTTCGCCTGCATAAATGATCGTTTCCAACTGGGCGTCCGAGAGCACACCATCCGCGATCAACCGCTTTGGAAGGATCGGCCGGTAAGAGGGGACGGGCGGCTTTACCGAGGCCATGGCCGCCGATTGCACGAGTTTCGTCGGGTGCGGTTTCGCTCCGGCAATCTGAATGGATTGCACCCGGTAGGGCTCGTAGATGCGGTCGCTGAAACATGTTTCGGGCGTTTCGCTACCATTCGGCTCATAGGCGATTTCAGCAGCGTCCTCCGCCGGGGTCTGGACGGCTGGACGGAAAGAAGCGGCGGGCTGGCGGAACTGAGGGTTTGGCGCGGCCGTGCGGTGCAGGGCTGGCCGGGGCTGGACCACCGCAGAAAAGGGCCGGGGCGGCAGCTTGCCCTCGATCAGTGAGAGCAGCTCCGCCAGGGTGTTCGCGTGGCCAGCAGAAATGAGAGCGGCAGCGCCCGTTTCCGGAACCCGGTCGATGACGGTGAGCCTTGTGTCCACGCTGGTGCCGTGCCGCGCATAGATGCGGCCGTCGACGGATGCGGTAAAAACGAACGCAGCGCTTGAAAGACCGGCGTAAAGTGCCCTGATTTCTGCATCCGCGGGATCGTGGGCGGCAGCGGTCAAGACCACGAGGCGGCCGCCTTCCGGAAGCCGGCGCAAGGCCGAGCGGATGTGCCGGACGGTGGCATCGCGCATGCTCCGCTCGATATGGGGTGAGGCGGAAAAGGGCGGGTTCATCAGCACGGATGTGGGCAGGACGCCCGCATCGAGAAAATCGTCGATCTGCTCGGCGTTGAAGCGGGTGACGGGTGCCGCCGGAAACAGCGCCGCCAGCATGCCATGCCGGGTCTCGGCGAGTTCGTTGAGGACGAGCGCGGCGCCGGCGATCTCGGCATGGATGGCAAGCAGGCCCGTGCCGGCCGAGGGTTCGAGCACGAGATCGCCCTGTCCGGCTTGAGCGGCAAGCGCTGCCAGGAAGCCGAGCCCGAGCGGGGTCGAGAATTGCTGAAACCGGTCGCTTTCCTCCGAGCGCCGCGTGTGCGAGGGCAACAGTGCCGACAGCCGCTCCAGCATGGAGAGATAGCGGGCGGGCGAGCTCGCCTTTTTCAGCATGCCCGGACCGAATTTGCGCAGGAACAACACGGCGGCGGCTTCGGACGCCTCGTAAGCGTCCTTCCACAGCCAGGCGCCGTCTTGATCGCCGGCCCCGAAGGCCGCATTCATCGCCTCGCGCAAGAGACGCGCGTCGAGCGCGCACCCTCGCTCCAGTGAAGGAAGAAGGTGAGAAGCAGCGGATAAGATGCGGACAGACTTGGGATCTTGAACTTCGGGCAGGCGCGCAGCTGCGGCCGTCAGGGGAAGGGACGGGGTCATGGTCGGGTCTTTCTGAAAGGGGGTGGAGGGGGTTTAGCGCCTGCGGCCCTGCTGGTAGGCGAGGCCCGCGTGATGGCTGCAATAGGGGCAGGCGGGTGCTGTGAAGCGGCCGCAAAAATGAAAGCCGGGCAGCTTCGGATCACCGATCGGCCAGCGGCAGCTCAGCGCGGTCAGCGTCTGCACCGTCACCGCGAAGTCCGGCGGGGGGCCAAGCTCGGGCAGGATGAGGGGGCGCTTTTCCCGTGCAACACTACGGCCTCGATAGGACTTGCGGGCTCGGGGCAGGGAGCGCCTCCGGGACGGCGCGCGTTCCGGAAAGAGAGACAGCGTCCGCTGGGTGCGGGGTTTTCGCGCGGTAGTGGCGCGGCCGGCGAGCCCCAGCCGGTGCACCTTGCCGATGACGGCGTTGCGGGTAACTTCGCCGATGGTTTGCGCAATGGCGGAGGCGCTTTCACCGTCATTCCAGAGTTGCTTGAGCGTTGCGACGCGATCGTCTGTCCAGGGCATGGAAGTTCTCCAAACAAAAAAATGCCCGCGGGATCGCGGGCGGGGTTGATTGATGCGGGGGTAACGGCGTTAGGGCTCCGTCTTCGGGCGCTCTTTGGCACTGACGCTTTGTTGCAGCCAATAGGCTTCCGCATGGGCGACAATTGGCAAGAACGCGACGCCTTCAAGGGTCGCGAGATGGCCGAGATCGGCGATCAGAGTGCGAAGCAGGCGCTCGGCAGGCTCGCCGGAGGAACCGGTTTCACGCCTGTAGATCTCGAGGGCCGCCCGCGCTGAGCGTGTGCGGCCTGCATTCGCCGGAAAGGCGGCGGCAGCGGCTTTTGCAAGCCTGTTTGCGGTGCTCATAGCGTTCTCCTGATGGGAAATTCAGTCGTAGCGGTAGAGGGTAACGGCGCCGGCCTCGGTCCACGGGACTTCACAGCGCACATAGCCGAACCGGTTGACGAAGCGGAATCCGGCCGAAAGATAGAGATGGCCGTCGCAATCGATCACGGTCCACCATTCGCGAACGTCGAGCGGAGGTTGCGTCCGCAGCTCAAAGCGATCCCAGAGTGGGATGCCTTCAGGCCTGTTAATGGGACGGAAGCGGCGCTCAAAGACACGCCACGAGCGCGCGCGAGTGGATTTGGGATGGGACCGGCGTATCATGGCGTCACCTGTTCGGTGATGTGACCGGCCTCGCTGGCGGCGTCGATATAGCGCGAGATTGGGGCCATGGCCTCGAAATACTTATCCCGTTCGATGCCAAGCCCGCATCGTCCGCGAAAACTCTCAAGCTCGCTGAGGCGCACCGTGCCGAATTCCGGAAAGCCCATGCCCAAATCGCATAACGCCCAGGCGACATCCTCATCCTGGGGGTCGATTTCGGTCAAAAGCCAAGTCGCCCCACTCGCGGGATAGAAGAGCTTCACCACGGGCCAGAAATCCTTCTCAGCCTTGGTGCCTTTGACTTTCGCTTGCTCCCGGCCGTTGACGAGGAGTTTGTCGCGCAGTTCTTTGGTCAGGAGTTTCATGAGCGTGCTCCTTGACCGACGATCCAAGGCTGTTTTCCGTGTTTGAGCACGGCGCGGCAGCGATGGGCGAGTTGCGGAATGTCATCGAGCGAAGAGAGGGGGCCGAAGTGATTTGGCCCGCCGGTATAATCTTTGCGGCCTTCGCAGCTGCGGATCAGAATGCCGCTGTCCGATCCGGTGGCAGGCTGGCAAATCTGCACATACAGGGTCTCGTGGTGCAGCGTGACCTCGCCGGATACGGCGATGCCTCCCAAATTAGATCGAAGGTCATAACTCCCAGGCTCAAAGCCGAGGGCTGCGGCGAGCGCCTTGAGACGCTTGCGGCCGGTTGCGTGAAAGAGGCGCTTTTGATCGTTGTCGTAGGTGCAGCGTTTGTACCAGTCCATGATTTGTCTCCAAAAATAGAAAAGCCCGCATGAGGCGCGGGCTTTCGGGTTGAATTCGGTGCGGGTCTGGTCAGGCAACGCGCCGCGGAGCCAGATGCGCATTGACGTGGCATTCAAGCTCGCGGGCGTCGCTGGCTTTGTCGAAGCCCGGCGGTTTGCGGCCGGAGCGCTTGTCGAACATGACGCTGAGGTGCCAGGGTTTGCCGCTTGGTTCGAACTCGGCGGCGAAGGCTTTCAAGGCCGCCTTGCAATCGGCGACGGTTTCGATGGCAAAGCACTTCGAGGGTGTCTTCTCGCTTAAACTCAAGCTAACAGAGTAATAGGTCGGGCCGCATTCGATCAGGGGATAGGCATTGATGACGATTTGGCGCTGAGCCATGGCGTGATCTCCTTAAGGTGCGCGTGGATGGGGGAGGATGGACCGGCTAGGCGGGCCGGGATTTCTTGCGCTTGCTGGGGCGTTTAACGGGCTTCGGCTTTTCCGGCAGGCCTTCGGTGCCAATGATGATTTCGACAACCGGGCCATCAGCGAGGCTTAAGGGATCGATGCGTTCGACGGCCCAGGTGTTGATCGCTCGCTTCAGTTGCCCGACGAAATCGATGCCCTCGGCGTCGCAGAGATGAGCGACGTCGACAAGGATGTCCTTGATGGAATCCTTGAGGTCCGAATGGGGATCGAAATCGCAGGCAGCGATTGCCTTGCGCGCTTTCTCGGCGTGTTCGTGATTGAGGTGCTTGGTCATTACCGGTCTCCAGAAATGCGAACGGCCCGCAAAAGCGGGCCGTGTTCGGTTAAAGCGATTGGTTATTTGTGAGCGGTCAGGCGGCGATACCGCCCGCGAAGGGATCGAGGATTTTCCCAAGCGGTTGCGCGCGTCCCATCCAGGGCTCGGGGCGGATGAAGCGGACCCAGTCGGCGAAACTCGGGATCAGGCCCAGATCTTCCTTCACATGCTGCTCGCCGATGAGCCGGACCGGAACGACGCGGCCGGTCGAGATCGTGATGGTCTCGCTGAAGAAGCGCTCGCACATGAAGATGCCTTCGGCGTGATGGCGGAGCGCGCGGTGACGGAAGTCGGCGATAATGCTTTTGGATTCGTCGAACCAGTTATGGATGGGCAGAAAATCCGAGGCTTCGCCGCCCCAGATGCGGGCGGACGATAAAGCGTGATGATAGGGATGGGCCATGATGCGTTCCTTAGTAGCTATAGGTTGTGGTGTCGGTGTCGGTGATCCGCTCATTATGAGTGTGGTCGATGGTCCGGCCGGCGACATTAAAGAGGAAGTCGCCAAAGGCCCCTTCGTTGTTCTCCCATCCGGCAACCTCGATTTCGAGGAGGTCGTAGACGAGATTTTCGGTCGCGGTTGCGAGTGGGATATTTTCCTCGGATGGCTCCCCTCCGGCGGCGGGAAAGGCGAGCGTGACCTCCGGGCAGGGCAGTTCCTCTTGCGCTGCGTTGCGAAAAATGATGGCTTCGATTTGGCCGCTATCGCCGTAGCCGTCGAATTCGACCAGAACCTCGGCGATGCCGGCCTGCTCGAGGGCCGCGAAAATGGCGGCTTTGCTCTCCGCGATCGCTTCGATTTTGTTTTTGCGCTGCTCCGCGCTGCGCGCAACAAACTCGTCCCAATTCACGGGAATGGTGATTGGGGTGCCGGTCTGTGTATCTGACATGGTCTCTCCGTGATGGGCGTTGTGAGACGGGGCTTGCTCTCGCAACCCCTTATCTTTCATCTTTTTCCTCAGCCCTCTTCCTCTCCGGCGGCCTCTTGCGAGGCCG
>JBKQIH010000191.1:0-3054 GCA_052148445.1 Rhodomicrobium sp. | reverse complement strand
CGGCCGGCGCCGGCCTCACCGATGCCTCGGTCGCCCATCTCCTGACCTTCGAAGCCGGGGCGCGCATCGAGGATCTCTTGCGCTATGGCGTGCCTTTCGACCGCGGCGGCGAAGGCAAGCTGCGCCTTTCCCGGGAGGCGGCTCACAGCGCGCGCCGCATCGTACGCGTGCAGGGCGACAGGGCCGGCAAAGCGGTCATGACCGCGCTCATCGCCGCTGTCGCCGCGACGCCGTCGATCTCCGTTCTCGAAAATTCCGAGGCCATAGATCTCGTCCACAAGCGGGGCCGCGTGAGAGGTGTCTTTGCAAGGCGGACCGGAGAGCCAGGCCGCGCCACCTTCCTGCCGGGCTGCGCCGTTGTGCTTGCGACCGGCGGAATCGGGGCGCTCTACCGGGTCACCACCAATCCGAAGGAAGCCAGTGGCGGCGGCCTCGCCATGGCCGCGCGCGCCGGCGCCATCGTGGCCGATCCCGAGTTCGTTCAGTTCCATCCGACCGCTTTCGATATTGGGCGCGATCCGGCGCCGCTGGCCTCGGAAGCCATTCGCGGCGAGGGCGCGCTGCTCCTGAACGCGGCCGGCGAGCGCTTCATGACGGCCGTGCATCCGGACGCGGAGCTGGCGCCGCGCGACATCGTGGCGCGTGCCGTTCATCGCGAACTTACCGAAGGCCGCGGGGCCTTTCTCGATTGCCGCGCGCTCGATTTGGAGACGGCATTCCCGACGGCCTTCGAAATTTGCCGCGAGGCGGGGCTCGACCCTCACCAACAGCCGATCCCGATTGCGCCCGCCGCGCATTACCACATGGGCGGCGTATTCACCGACGCACGCGGCCGTACCTCGCTCACCGGGCTCTGGGCTTGCGGGGAAGCGGCCTGCACCGGCGTTCACGGCGCGAACCGGCTCGCCTCGAACTCGCTTCTGGAGGCGGTTGTTTTCGCGGCGCGCGTGGCCAAGGATATCGCGGCGGAAGCGCCGAATTGGAGCGCGCTCGCCGAGGAAGCCGGCTCGGCCGGGAAGAGCATCGAATTGCCAAAGGAGGATCCGGCGAAGGCGGAAAGCGCGATCCAGCGCCTGCGCGGCATCATGGCTAGCCTCGTTGGGGTAGAACGCTCGGAGGAGGCTTTGAGAACCGCGCTCGTCTCGCTGCGCGAGCTTGAAACCGAGGCCGTATCTCTCGAACTTCGCAACATGATCGCATCGGCATTGCTCATAACCGCGGGCGCGTATGCGCGGCAGGAAAGCCGCGGCGCGCACTTCCGGCTCGATTATCCCGACGCCGCCGAGGCGGCTCCGCGCCACACCTATATGACGCTAAAGAAAGCGCGCGCGCTGATGGAAACTGTGACGGGGCAGGCTCAAGACCGGAGCGCCGCACAGCATTGGCGCGCGGCGGTTTAGTATTTCCGGTGCGATCCTATATTGCGCATAATAAATTGCGCAATACCCCTCACCCCAGCCCTCTCCCCATGGGAGAGGGGGCAGGCTGCGGCCTTCGCAACATCGTCTCCTCTCCCGCCGCATCCGCTTGCGGATTGGGACACGTTGAGTGGCGAACTCGCCAAAACGAGTTTGCTGGGAGAGGACAGGGTGGGGGTGTTGTGCCGGCTTTTTTCGTAGAGACGCCATGACCCATTCCGACCCTGGATTGCAGTTTCCCCATCATCTCGCAGCGGACCTGATACGGGCCGCGCTCGCGGAGGATCTTGGCCTTGCCGGCGACATCACGACCAACGCGCTGATCGCCGCGGACGCCGTTACCGAGGCGACCCTCGCCCTGCGCGAGGACGGTCGCATCGCGGGCTTGCCCTTGGCGTTCGCGGCGTTCCGGGCGCTCGACCCGGGCATGGACATCGAGGCGCACATTGAGGAGGGCGCGCTCGCCGGCGAAGGAACCGCTATTGCGAGGCTTTCCGGCAGCACGCGCGCCATCCTCTCCGCCGAGCGCGTCGCATTGAATCTGCTGCAGCATTTGAGCGGGGTCGCCACTGCGACGCATCATTTCGTGGAGGCGGTCGCGGGCACGCAAGCCAAGATCGTCTGCACACGCAAGACCACGCCGGGCTTGCGGGCCTTCGAAAAATACGCCGTGCGCGCGGGCGGCGGCTCCAATCACAGGTTCGGCCTGTTCGACGCCGTGCTCATCAAGGACAACCACATCGCCGCCGCCGGCAGTGTCTCCGCCGCCATCGAGCGGGCGCGCGCCGCGGTGGGCCATATGGTCAAAATCGAGGTCGAGGTCGATACACTCGCCCAGCTCGAAGAAGCGCTGCATCATACCATCGACGCAGTGCTGCTCGACAATATGGCCGTGCCGGAACTCAAAAACGCGGTGGCGCGCGCGAAAGCCGTGCGGCCGGGCATTTTGTGCGAGGCGTCGGGTGGGGTGCGGCTCGTTACGGTGCGCGCGATAGCGGAAACGGGCGTCGATATGATCTCGGTGGGCGCACTCACCCATTCGGTGAAGGCCCTCGATATCGGGCTGGACTTTTGAGCTTCCGGTAACGATGAACTGCTTACTTTTGCCGTACAGAACCATGGCCGCCCCGCGCACTTCCTTAAGGCGCTATCATCGGCGAAAGCGCCTTGCTAAAGCTTTAAGCGGTATAAGCGGTTGATGTTGCACAATAAAAATCCGCTGCAGTAGCGCGTTTCCGCAAGCCAAGCTGGCGCGTCATGGTTAATTCCGCCATAGAAATATATTTAACGGACTTTTTGAAGTGCACTTTTGCAGGCGAAATCGCGAAAAATCGAGCATTTCACGGCGGGAAGATATTCAAATCCACCCGCGTTCACCATTTTCAGCTTAACCATGCCATGGCGCTACGAAAAGCAGCATCGCGCCGCTACGGACCGGGAGGCAAGCGCGGCGCTGCCAAATGCGTGCAGAAGGCGGTTTCCGGACATCTGGGCCGTTGCAATAAACTTCTCTTGCTGGAGGCAAAGCGGACGTTCTAGGGGCAATGCTTCGTTGTATTTGCGAGTTCGGTAGAGTTACCCATTCGTGCCGTGTTGAGACGCAAGGTGGCTAGTTCCGTTCCAAGGTATGCTCCGC
>JBKQIH010000190.1:0-45232 GCA_052148445.1 Rhodomicrobium sp. | reverse complement strand
TCAGCTCGGCGAATACCTGCTCGTTGTAGGCAAGGATAATGTTGTCGAACAGCGCCAGATAAAGACCGCCGAATCCGAAGGCGGTCTTAAGGTCGTCGAGTCCGGACTTACGCCCAATGACTGGGTCGTGACAAGCGGCATTCAGCGCGCGGTGCCGGGACAAGAAGTTAACCCGGAAGAGCGCACTATGCTAACGGCCGCAGCCGGACAATGAGGATTTACTCAGTTCATCTTTGCCTTGCCCGGGCAATAGGTTGACCATGTTTTCCCGCTACTTCATTGAGCGTCCTGTCCTATCCAACGTCCTGGCGATCGTCATCGTCGTAATCGGTGCCGCTTCATTTCTCAGGCTGCCGGTCGCTCAATATCCAAATGTCGTGCCGCCAACGATCGCGGTCACGACGCTTTATCCAGGCGCCAGCGCCCAAGTTATCATGGACACGATTGCGCTGCCCATCGAGCAGCAGGTAAACGGCGTCGACAATATGCTCTACATGCAGTCGACGAGTTCAAGCGACGGCAAGTATTCCCTGATCGTGACCTTTGCCATCGGAACCGACCCGGATCTGGACCAGGTGCTGGTTCAAAACCGGGTGCAAATTGCGCTGGCCGAATTGCCCCAAGCGGTGCAGGTGCAGGGGGTTACGGTACAGAAGCAGTCGACGTCCATCCTCGAGTTCCTGAACGTTGCCTCACCGGAGCGGCGTTACGATAGCCTGTTCCTTGCGAATTACGCCGTGATCAATCTGCAGAACGAACTTGCGCGCCTGCCAGGGGTCGGGCTTGTGACGATCTATGGCACAGGCCAATATGCGATGAGGGTCTGGATGAACCCGAACCTGCTGCAGTCTTATGGCCTTACGCCCCAGGATGTGGTGAACGCCATTCAGCAGCAGAGCCAGGAGGTGACCGCGGGTGCGATCGGAATGCCGCCCGCGCCAAAGAATCAGGCGTTTCAATACACAGTCGACGTCGCGGGCCGTTTTAGTACCCCTCAGGAATTCGCGAACATCGTTGTGAAGGCATCCAACGCCAACGGAGGTCAGCTCGTTCGCGTCAAGGACGTCGGCTATGCCGAGCTGGGCGCGCAGACCTACACCCAGGCCTTTACATTAGATAACAATCCGTCGGCAGGGATTGGCATCTCCTTGCTACCAGGAGCGAACGCTCTTAATACCGCGGCACGTGTGAAGGCGAAGATGGATGAGCTCGCGAAAAATTTTCCGCCGGGCCTTGTCTACAGCATACCGTTCGATACAACCAATTTTGTGAAGGCCTCGATCAACGAGGTTTACAATACGCTGTTCGAAGCGGGCATCCTGGTTCTCATCGTTATTCTGGTGTTCCTGCAGGACTGGCGGGCCACTCTGGTGCCAGCCACCACCGTTCCCGTCACCATCGTCGGCGCCTTTGCCGCTATGGCGGCGCTGGGCTTTACCGTGAATATGTCCACACTCTTCGCACTCGTGCTTGTGATCGGCATCGTGGTTGACGATGCGATCGTTATTGTCGAAGGCGTGGCGCATTACATTGAGCAAGGGATGCCGGGGCGTGAGGCGGCGATCAAGGCCATGGGCGAATTGACCGGTCCCGTTATCGGCATCACGCTCGTGCTGATGTCCGTCTTTCTTCCGGCAGCTTTTGTGCCGGGTCTAACGGGGCAGATATACCGTCAATTTGCCCTCGTTATCGCGGCGACGGCGCTTATTAGCGCGATAAACGCGATGACCTTGAAGCCGACGCAATCTGCCCTGTGGCTGCGGCCAGCCGTGCCGCCGGACCAGCGCAATCTTTTCTTCCGCCTCTTCAACCGGATCTACGGCGCCGCCGAGCGCATCTATACGCGCTTGATCGGCGGGATGGTGCGGCGCAGCGGGATCGTGGCGGCGATAGGTCTTGTCCTCATCTGCCTTGCCGTCTGGGGTATTGGCCGCGTGCCAACAGCATTTCTGCCCCTGGAGGATCAGGGCTATTTCGTAATCAGCGCACAGCTTCCCGATGGATCGTCGCTGGAACGCACCCAGCGCGTCATGGAAAAAGTCACTGATGTTGCGAAGGCGGTTCCCGGTATCGAACGGGTCGTTGCCATCAGCGGCGTGTCTCCGCTCGACAACAACGCCTCGCTTTCCAGTGCGGGGGCAGCTTATGTCATCCTGAAGAGCTGGGATGAACGCGAAAAGGTCAAGGGACAGGACTTTTTTTCGTTGTTGAAGACTCTAACGGCTGCCCTCCAGCAAAATATCCTGGAAGCGGCCACCATCGTGCTCCCTCCGCCGCCCATTCAGGGAATAGGCAATGCTGGCGGCTTCACGATGGAGATCGAGCTTAGGGACGGCAGCGTCGATTTTTCTAAGCTGCAAAGTACCTCAGTCCGGGTCGTAAACGATGCCAAGTCCCAGTCGGCGGTGCAAATGATCTTTGGGACATTCCGCGCCTCCGTCCCGCAGCTGAAAGCAGGGGTCGACCGGACCAAGGCTGAAACGCTCGGTGTCACAGTGGGCCAAGTTTTCCAGGCTTTGGAAAGCTACCTCGGCTCGACCTATGTAGGACAGATCAACAAATTCGGCCATGTGTTTCAGGTTTACGTGCAGTCGCAATCGCAATTCCGGTCGCGGCCCGGCGACATCGCACAGTACAAGATCAGAACGCCGAATGGCGGAATGGTGCCGCTCGGCACGCTCGTCGATCTCAAAAGGGTTGAGGGACCGTCGCTTATCACGCTCTACAATCTGTATCCCGCTGCCACCGTTAACGGTATAACATCGCCGCAATTTAGCTCCGGACAAACCCTGGGGCTGATGGAACAAATTGCCGCGAAGTCGCTGCCGCCGGGCATGAGCTATGATTGGACCGCAATGTCCTATCAGGAGAAGATTACCGGCAATCAGATCTATTATATATTCGCTTTTTCGCTTCTCCTCGTTTACCTCGTGCTTGCCGGGCAATATGAGAGCTGGCTTCGGCCGCTTGCGGTTATTCTCAGCGTGCCGCTCTCACTGCTCGGCACGGCCGGCGCTCTTATTCTGCTCGGTTTCCCGAACAATCTTTACACCCAGATCGGGATCATCCTGCTTATTGCGCTTTCAGCCAAGAACGCGATCCTCATCGTGGAATATGCCCGCGACGAGCATGAGGCAGGCGCGGGCATTATGGAATCCGCGATTGAAGCCGCCCGGCGGCGCTTGCGGCCCATCCTCATGACATCTTTTGCATTCATTCTGGGCGTGTTCCCGCTCGTCGTGGCAACCGGCGCAGGGGCGTCCGCGCGCATGTCGATCGGCATCGCCGTGTTCAGCGGCATGCTCGCCTCGACGTTGCTCGCCATGCTCTTTGTGCCTTCATTTTACGCGGTGCTGGAGCGGATTAGGGAGCGGAAGGTGCCGGACAAAACCACAACCAAGGTGACGGGAAGCCGGCCAAGCCCTGCATAGTTGCTCCTCAAGAAGCGCTTGGGGCCGCGTCACCGCCATCGTCGATTATCCTGAACAGCCTGTACCGCCTTGCGGTCCATATTGCAGTTACAACTTTAGAGGCTAGCCATGACCGATCTCACCGCCGCTGGCACTTTCAGACTTGGAGACCGCACCGTAAACCGTATGGGTTACGGCGCGATGCAGCTCGCAGGGCCGGGGGAATTCGGTCCGCCCAAGGACCGCGCGACCGCTTTGGCCGTGCTGCGCGAAGCAGTTGCAAGCGGCGTCAATCACATCGACACCAGCGACTTCTATGGCCCGCACATCACCAATCGGCTGATCCGGGAGGCGCTGCATCCCTATCCCGATGATCGTCACTAAGGTTGGTGCTGTCCGCGGCGTGGACGCATCCTGGAACCCGGCGCAACGCCCGGCGGAGCTGACGCAGGCGCTGCACGACAATCTCCGCAATTTGGGCCTCGACATGCTCGAAATTGTCAATCTCCGCGTCATGGGCGACGTCCACAAGCCGGGCGAGGGGTCGATCGCGGAGCAATTCACCGCGCTTGCCGGACTTCAGCGCCAGGGGCTGATCCGGCATCTGGGGCTCAGCAACGTGACGGCGGCGCAGATCGAGGAAGCGCGCGCGATCGCACCGGTGGTCTGCGTGCAGAACCATTACAATCTCGTCCACCGCGACGGCGATAGGCTGATCGGCGAACTGGCTGCCAAGGATATCGCCTATGTGCCGTTCTTCCCGCTCGGCGGCTTCACGCCGTTGCAGTCTTCGACTCTCCCGGAAGTGGCGAGCCAGCTCGGGGCGACGCCGATGCAGGTGGCGCTCGCCTGGCTGCTTCAGCGTGCACCCAATATTCTCCTGATCCCAGGCACCTCCTCGCTCGATCACTTACACGAAAATCTTAAAGCGGCGGAACTCGCACTCCCAGTCGAGGCGCTCGCTAGGCTCGATGCAATCGGCGAAAAGAATTGTCTTTGATGCTGACTCATACGGTTTCGGCCGATTAGTTTGCATTGGCAGGCTTCGGCCGCTAATGGAATCTGGCCCGGCCATTGGATCCGTGGCGGGACGGACGCGTTCGATGAAGCCGGAGTTCACGCGCTTGCGGCGGCTCCGGATATACAGACCGGAGGCCGTTTCGCTGAATGTGCGGGGAACAATGGATTTGACTGAGCAATCTTAATCTCCTATATTCTTATTAACGGGGATAAGTCTATGTTTAATATAACGAATCCGAACTTCGGCGGCGAAAACGAAGCTATATTTGCGCCGGCGAGGCCAAGAAACGCGACCTTGATGACGTCCGTTGCCGCATTCGTATTCGTTACCCTCGCCGCAAGCCTATTCATCAATGCTTTCGGTACACTTCGTTTGAATACAGACGCCATTACCATACTAGGCCAGACTTTATCGGAGCTCGATGGCCAAGGAAGACTATTTCACGGCCAGCAAACCGTCTTTCCCCCCGGCCTGCCATTGCTGGTAAAGACGCTTACTCTTGCGGGCGCCGCATCTGCGTTCACTCTTGTGTTAATGAACTTGTCTTTCTTGTTAGCCGGCGTTGCTGCCTTTTTTGGGCTTTGCCGCTCTTGTTTTCCGTCAGTTCCGTCAACCATAGCACTCACAATTTCCGTGCTTACCCTTATGAGCTGGGTTGTGATTAAGCACGCACCCATACCGCTTACGGATGCACCGTATTTTGGAGTAGCGGTGCTCAGTCTATTCACAATCGAAACTGCGCGCCGGAATACTCGTGGAAGCAGAGCAATACTTCTGTTCCTGGCTGCATTCGCTTTGATTTTTGCCGCTATCGCAACACGCCGGGTCGGTATTGCGCTTGTCCCGCCATTGCTTGGCGGAGCTTTGCTTTGGACCGGCGGCCGGTGGTGGACAAGTAAGTTCGGACTACTCACCCGGCTAGGGGCCGGTGCACTGCTTACAGCGGGAATTATACTGTTAATCTTGTGGTGGATGTCGACTTCCACCCTCTCCGATTATTCCGAGGCGCCGGCCGGGCAAGGGGACCTATTCAGCTCGGTGCTCTCGGCCCTCCGGTTCCGGCTAACCGAGCTGGCAGAGGTAACTATTAATGTTCCGGCGTCGAAGATTCCTCACAGCTTGACTATTGTGTTCACAGCAGTGGGAATGGCACTCGCCGGTCTGCTGACTACCGGCATGTTTAAGCATATTAAATCGAACGCCGGGTTGGGGATATCCGATATATACTGCTTGGGCTACGGCGCAATCATGGTTGCTTGGCCCTATTCGGATCCAAGATTCTTGCTGCCGGTAATACCTTTTATTTTATTATATATTTATCTCGGTTTCACAAGCTTAGTCAGGCCGGGTATCGCCTGGCCCGTCCTGGCAGGATGGGCGGCCGTGTTTTGCACCGTAGGTATTGCCGCTCACTTATACAGCGCAAGAATAACTTTGTCCGGCCCCGCTTTCCCGCAAGTGTACGGTGATGGAAGCCTTCGCGATACATATTGCTTGCATCTTCGCACCTGTATTTCATACGACGCATCTAAAGTTAACCAAGACGCGCTTAGACTTTTGCAAACATTCGATCCACGCAATCAATTTCAAAGCAAATGAATTTAATGTTTTCAAGGAGGACGAATAAAATGAACACGCCGATTTCTTATGCAGTGGTGACACCCATTTTTGAAGATGTAGAAGCAGCCAGCAGACTCATGGAAGAGCTGCATTCCGTGCTTGGCGAGAGTGCGTTCATTGTTGCTGTGGACGACGGCTCAATCAGGCAGCCGGTTAAGCCGGAGCTGATTTCCAATTCGGGACTAAGGGGCGTGGTTCTCCGGCTCAAGCGCAACGTAGGCCACCAGCGCGCTATCGCAACCGGCCTTGGCTATGTCGCCGACCGATTGCCGGGCGCACGGTGCATTGTTTTGGACTCCGATGGCGAGGATGTCCCTTCCACGATACCGAGCCTGACCTGCCGTCTCGACTCCGCCGATGTCGACGTTGCCGTCGCGCAGCGCAAAAGCCGTGCGGAGACGCTAAAGTTCAAGGCCTTTTACGTGCTGTACAAGCTTCTCTTCCGGTTCTTCACGGGACGCTCCATCGGCTTTGGCAATTTCATGGCAATGAAACCAGCATCGGTGCGCCGCCTCGCAATAATGGAAGAACTGGGCACTCATGTCGCAAGCGCGGTATTGCTCTCGAAACTCCGTCTCGCACTCTGCCCAATCGATCGCGGTCCGCGCTACGCCGGGCAAAGTAAAATGAACTTCGCCGGTCTTGTTCTGCACGGTTTCCGTGCGCTCATGATCTTCGCTGAAGATGTGTTGGTTCGCGCCGGCGTCATTTGCGTCATCGTCGCGCTTTTGTCGGTGGCTGGGATTGCGGTATCGATTTCGCTCAAGTTTTTCGGCTTGGCGACGCCCGGATGGTTCTCGGTCGCCCTTGGCATTCTGTTCCTGGTGCTTCTGCAAACTGGCGCGCTCACGCTGATGACGCTACTCCTGACCGGTGTTGTCCGCGGCGCCACGGTGATATCCAGCGACTATCAAAATCTGATCGATGAAGTCCTAGAGGCTCGACCCTATGCAACCGCTGAGAACGCTCGTTTCAATTGAGGCCGTCCGCTTTGGGATCAATGGCCTTACCGCGACCGCGGCGCATTACGCGGTGCTGCGCACCTGCTTGGAAGCGTTCCACTTTTCCTCTGCGGGATTGGCAAGCTTCGTAGCAGCGCTTTTCGGCATCTCAGTTTCATTCGCCGGGAGTCGTTGGTTCGTGTTCCGGCATGGTTCCAAACCTGTGCTGGATCAAGCAACACGCTTCATCGTTCTCTACGGATTGCTTGCTTGTATGCACGCCCTTCTGCTCTTCCTCTGGACCGATCTTTGGGGCCTCGATTACACAGCCGGCTTTGCTGTGGCAGTCGCGATACAGGCCACCGCAAGCTATACCGGCAACAAACACCTCGTCTTCTCAACATGAAACTTCTTTATTCCTTCTTGATTACACTTGCCTTCATCGCCGTCCTGCTGATCGTGTACCTAGTTCACGTTTGGTATTTGCCGGTTCATGTTGTGCTGTACAGCGCCATCGGCGATGCCATGCTCGCGGCAGTTATCGTCTCGGGCTGTTGCGTGCTGATGTTACGCTCGTTGCCGCTGAGCAAGTTCGAACTGCTGCTTTTGTCGGTGATTTGGATCCTCGGCGGTTATGCGTTCGCAATATCCGGCCCTGCCGTCCTCGACCGGTCGCTGTCCTTTTATATTTTGGAGAAGTTGCAGCAACGCGGCGGAGGCATTCGCGAGGACGCCATTCCCAAGGTCTTTGTCGAGGAATACATGCCCGAATTCCGTCTCGCCGACGTCAGGATCACCGAGCAGCTCCAATCGGGGACCATCGAGGTCGTTAACGGTTGTGTGCGGCTAACCGGCTACGGCCGCCGCCTCGCTGCCCTTAGCCATTTCATACGCAGGCACTTGCTTGCGAAGCATCGTCTACTCGCCGGAGTCTATACCGACGCACTGGTAGACCCCTTCGCCACCAGCAAGAAGGGTCCGATTGGTTATGAGTGCCACTGAGCCGGAACAGGCTGCCCTGCCGCGTCCTCAAACCGGATTCCGGATAGCGCGGCTTTGCGATCCAGCGCCGCGGCTGGTTTGAACCTAAAAACTCCTTCGCGCGACAAAGCTTCGAGGCCAGCGTTCCAGCTAGTGTGCGTCCGGAAAAGTGTGAGCGGCTTTTCCGGTAAGACGCACGTCAAAGTTGCAATGGGCCCCGGGCAAATCGAAGAGGACACCCCATGAACGACGGCGAATTCATAGCGCTTCTACACGATACGCTGGAGAAAGCCGGGCAGATTGAGGCGGAGCTGGCGCAGTTAGCTCAATCGAAGTGTTTCACACCGCGATTGGGCGCCGGACGGGACGGCTCTGCTGGGCACGTTAACGGTGCCAGCAGCATGGCGTGGCAGCTGGCCGCCATGACCACCGCAATCGCGCGAGATGCAACTCTGCTTTGCGCGAAGCTCGATGGCGCTGGCGCGTGGTTGAATACGCCCAAGCGCCGGTTTAATGCGTAACATCAAGCTTTCTAAGGGCGCAAAGGCATATCCCCCTTTAGCGTGACCGGGAGCGCCCGTCCCGCCGCATCCTCGAACCGCACCTCTTGCCAGCGCGGCAGAAACGAGCCAGTCCGCGAGATCGTTACAGTTGGGGTCGAAGCCCCCCTCACCCCGCCCTCTCCCCGAGGGGAGAGGGAATTTGCTGCGGCCCATTCTCCGAGGGTAGTGCAAGGGTCCTCTCTCCCCTCGAAGAGAGAGACAGAGTGAGGGGGTACTGTTTCGCTCCACTCCACCGCGATTTGCAAAAGGCATGGCGGACTGGCGCGATTGACGAGGCTGTCGCCATCGTCATCGAAGAGTTCGAATTGCGCGCGTCCGCCCTTAAGAGGCGCAAGCCGAAGCGTGAGAGGACCACCGGCCCGTGAGGGACTTGGCCCTAGCGGCAGCATTGAGCCTGCGCGCAAGAATGCCGGCGCGGCCCCAAGCGGCGCCGAGACCTCGGCATAGCCGCCCGCGTAATGCTCGCCCGTGCCTATTCGATACCAGCCGCCCTCCGTTCCGGGCAGCCAGATGCGCCGGGTCACCGCGCACTGCTCCACGACCGGTGCCACGAGCAAATCGCGGCCCAGCATGAATTCGTCATGCTCCTCATAGCTGCCGGCGTCACCCGGAAAATCCCAGAACAGCGGGCGCAAGACCGGCTCGTGATGCGTGTGCGCGCGCCATAGCAGCGTGTAAAGCAGGGGGACCAGCCGCTCTCGCCAATTCAGCGCCTCCCGCACGAAGGAAAGCAGTTCGTGATACATCCAAGGCTCGTTCGCGCTGCCGTCTTCTTTCCAGGAATGGATAGAAAAGCGCGGCCAATAGATGCCCTGCTCGATCCAGCGCAGAAACAACTCCGGCTCCGGGTTCGGCCCGGCGAAGCCGCCCACATCATGGCCGAAGTTGAAAACCCCCGACAGGCTGAGCCCGTGCCCCATGCGCAAATTATAGCGCAGCGTTTTCCAGCTCGTGGCATTGTCGCCCGTCCAGGTCTGGGCGTAGCGCTGCATACCGGGCCCGCCTGAGCGCGTAACGAGAAACGGACGCTTCGTTGGCGCGTGCTCGCTCTGAGCGGCCATGGAAGCGCGCAGCATGAGCCCGGTCTGCGCGGGCCGCAAGCACGCCATCGTGCCGCCGTGCCCGCCACCGTCCACACGCGCGCAATTATCCCAGATCTCGAACTCGTTATTATCGTTCCACGTCGCGGCAACCCCAAAATCGAGGAGCTCTGCCTTCACTTCACGCGCCCACCATTCCGAGGTTTGCGGATTGCTGAAGTCGAGATAGGCCGCCTCGCCGCCCCAGAATTGCGCGAGATGCGGCTGGGTTTCGTCCGCGCCGTCCCGGATGAAGCCGCGGAAGGCTTCCACTTCTGCAAAGCGCGGGTGATCCGTCAGCATCGCCGGCTTGACATTGGCGATGAGTCGCAGGCCGGCATCGGCGAAACGGCGGGCGAGCGCCGCGGGATCGGGAAAGCGGTTCTTGTCCCATGTGAAGACGTATCGCCTTCCGTCCCGTTTCGTATAGCCCGAGGAGAGATGAAACGAGCCGCAGGGAATATCGTGCTCGCGCAAAGCTTCCAGGAAATCGCCAAGCCGGTTCGCGGCGTCCGGCGCCTCGGTGTACTGCATTGCCGAGCCGGAATAGCTCAAACTCCAGCGCGGCGGAAAAGCCGTGCGCCCGGTCAGCGCCGTGTAGCGCGCCACCACATCGCGCACCGCCGGCCCAAAAATCAACCAGAGATCGAGATCGCCGCCGCGCGCCTCGAAGCTGCGGTAAGGCCCGTGATAGGCATCGATCTCCTGGCCTAGATCGAATTCGGTATGCGCGAGATTGTCGTAGAACAACCCCACGGCGCGCCCGCCAAGATCGGGCCGCACCGTTAGGTAAAAGGGAATATGTTTGTATAGGGGATCGGTGGTTTCCGCGTCATAGCCGAGCGCGTCGGCCGTGCGCATGCGCAAACGGCGGCCTGCCTTATTGGCGTTGCCGCTTTTCTCGCCGAAACCGTAATAATGCTCGGCCGGATCGCGCGCCAAATAATGCGCGAAGCTGAGGCCCCCACGCTCGTAGCCATAAGCCCCGGTTTGCCGGTCTTGTAGCACGGCATCGAACGGCGCCTCCGCGTCCGGCCGGAAGGACCAGCTCAGCGCCAGCGGCGAGCGCCGGACCTCCACTTTCATCAGCGCCGTTTCAATCGCGATGGCGGCTTCGCTTTCGGCCACGCTCAAAATTGCACAGCCCGGAAAGCCGGCAAGATCGAGCCTGTAACGGCCTTCGATAGGGTCGTTTCCCGATAGCTCCGGCGAAAGCGACCATGTGCGCGGGGCTCGCAAGCCTTGCGGCGGAACGATAACCGCGCGCGCAAGGTGGCTATCGGGAAAAGACACGATGAGCCGGAAACCGCCATTAAGGCCGATCTCCACGCCCGCCGCTTCCACCAAACTTATGCGCGCATCGCTAAGAGTCTGCACCTGAATCCGCTCGCGAGCAGAGTTGAGCAAATTTCACTAAAACTGCACTTGTGGCAAATCTGGTTGAACTGTTCCAAGGTTCCCCTCACGCTGTCTTCCTCCCCGAAGGGAGAGAGAACGCCAGAATCTAGCTCTCCTTCTTGGGCCGGAGCAAGCGCAACGCAGCAACTCCGGCAAGCCGTTTGCTCGATTCGTTCCCATCGTCCGCATTCAGAACACATTCGATGGCGAGATAGCGCGCAGGTCACGTTGGGGCTAGTCATGACGCGCACTGTTTGGATGCTCCTCCGGCTGGGGGTCCTGCTTTCAATTATGCCGGGCCTGCCGGCTCCGCAAGCGCAGGCCGGGCCATACCCGCTCGTTTTCGCCTATTTGGGCTATTCGAACGCGGTCAATGCAGTGGCGCTGTCACCCGATGGCCGGCACGCCGTTTCCGGCAGCGGAGACAATGTGCTCAGACTCTGGGACATGGCGACGGGCCTGCTACTCAGAACCTTCGACGCGCAGACCGACAGCATCAACGCGGTAGCGTTTTCGCCGGACGGCCGCCAGATCCTGACCGGGGGCAACGACAGGCGGCTGCGCCTTTGGGACGTGGCGACGGGGCAGGAGGTCAAGACCCTGGAGGGGCACGCGGGCGAGGTCATGGCCGTCGCGTTCGCGCCGGACGGCCATCGGGCGCTGTCGGCGAGCAAGGACAAGACGGTCAAGCTCTGGGACCTGGATACGGGTCTGCTCCTCAAAAGCTTCGAAGGGCATACCGACGAGGTGCTGACGGTCGCGTTCTCCGCGGACGGCCGCCGCGCGCTCTCGGGAAGCAAAGACAAGACGCTCAAACTTTGGGACATCGAGACGGCTCTGCAGGTCAAGGCCGTCGAAGGTCCAGGAAATAACACAGCTTGGGCCGCGCTTCCGGTGGAGGGCCGTCAAGCCGAGTCCGTTGAACCGCTCAAGGCCCCCGGAGGCCAGGGCAATGATGCAACTCCCGCTGCTCCACCGGTTGACATCGCAAAGGCCGAACCGGCTCCGCCGCTCAAGACCTTCGAGGGACATGGCAGCGATGTGACTTCGGCCGCGCTTTCGAGTGACGGCCGGCAGGCTCTTTCGGGGAGCCGGGATAGAACGCTCAAACTCTGGGACGTAGAGACAGGCCGGCTTCTGAAGACGTTCGAGGGGCATTCGGACGAAGTGCTGTCGGTCGCGTTCCGGCCCGATGGCGCCCGGGCCCTGTCGGGAAGCAAGGATAAGACGGTCAAACTTTGGGACGTCAGGACGGGACAGCTTCTCAAGACCCTCGAAGGCCATTCGGACGCGGTCGCGTCTCTGGCGGTCTCGGCCGATGGAAGCCAAATCCTTTCCGGGAGCGCGGACAAGACGCTGAAACTCTGGAATACCGGAACGGCCCAGCTCCTAAGCACCATCGACATCCCATCGGTGACGTTCTCGCCCGGCGGTCATCAGGCCTTCAGTCTTTTCGGCTCGTTTCCGGGCGCGACGCTTCCAGGCACCCCCGATCTGGCGCGGCTCAACGAACGGCTGAAGGAGAAGGATCTGAAGCGCGGCGATCCGGTGTTCCTGCGCATCTTCAAGGCCGATTTGCAGGCAGAGCTTTGGATGAAAAAGGGGGAGCGCTTCGAGCTGTTCGCCACCTATCCGATATGCGCCTGGTCGGGCCAGCTTGGACCGAAAGTTCAGGAGGGCGACTATCAATCGCCCGAAGGCTTCTACAGTATCGGCAAGGGGCAGCTCAATCCGAATAGCCGATATCATCTCGCTTTCAATCTTGGATACCCTAATTTGCTCGATCGCGCCTATAACCGGACGGGGGCCTTTATTATGGTCCATGGCTCCTGCGCTTCGGTCGGCTGCTACGCCATGACCGACCCGGTGATCGACGAGTTGTGGGCGCTCGTAACCGCGGCGCTCGATGGCGGACAGGACCGCGTCGAGGTGCATGTGTTTCCGTTTCGGATGACGCAGGAGCGTCTAACCGCGTTCGCTTGGCACCCCTGGGCGGAGTTCTGGCAGGACCTCAAGCCGGCTTACGACCTCTTTGAGGCAAGCCACATCCCGCCACAGATCGGCGTGTGCAACAAGCGCTACGCCGTCAGACGCATGCATGCGGCATCGGGCAGCGCGCCGGCCTTGCAGTCCTTTTGTCCTGCCAGGCGGTGACTTTTATTAGCCAGCGCGCCTTGCCTCCCTGGCGAGGGCAATCAGCAGGTCCGCCGCAATGGCTTCCGCAAGCGCGGGCCGCAGGCGCGTTTCCTTCAATACGCCGTTGAGCCGGCTGATTTGCGCGGATAGCGCCGCGGCGTTCCAGCGCCGGGCCTGGGCCGCCAGTACATCTTGCTGCTTGAAGAAAACCGGTGGCCGCAGATCCTTGATCGCTTGCTGTAGCGGCGTGCCGGAATCCGCCGCGCTTCTTACCGCATGCAGGCGGAGCAGCGCCTGCGAAAGCACAACAAGGACCGGCGTAACGTTCTGCTCGGCGGCCATGAACCGCTCGAAGGCCGCAAGCGCTTTGCGCCCCTCGCCGTTCAGCGCGCCATCGGCGATCTCCGAAAGCCCGGCCGTTTGCTGATCGGCGAGGCAGGATTCAACATCTTCCAATGTTATCCGCTGCGACTGCCCTGCAAACGTCATGAGCTTTTCCACCTCGCTCTGAGCCAGCAAGGCGGATAGGTCGCAACGCATAGCGACCAGAGCGGCGGCATCGGCCGCAATTTCGTATCCCCCGGACTGAGCCTGCCGGCGGATGGCTGCGCTCAGGCTGTCTTGATCTTCGCCATAGGATGGGATGGCGGCGAGGTATGGCGCGGCCTCAAAGGCTTGAACCAGCTTATGGCTCTTTTTCAAATCCGGCGCTTGCACGGCCAGATAGGCTCCTTCGATCGGGCTGCAGGCAATGTCCGCAACGGCGGATTGCGCTTTAGCTGGGAGCGCGGTCAGCCAAACGACCTTGGTGCCGCCGAAAAGCGAACCCGTCGTCAATTCGACCGTGATGCGCGCTGGGTCCGCGGCAAGATCGCTATCGTGAAGACGCTGAATCTCCGCATCCGGTCCGATCTTCTTCGCGAGCATACGAACCAAGGCTTCCGCCCTGGCCGCGATCTGAAGACTATCGGAGCCGTAGAATAAAAAGCCCCGTATGGAATCCGGAGGAGCGGACAGAAATTTCGCAGCCGAAGCCGCGGCGGGCGCAACCATTGGGACTACCCGGAGAAATCTGCCTCCGCCGCGCTTATGCGGCTTTGGATAGGTACATGGCGAGACGTGTCTTCATCGTGTCGGCCAAGCTGCGCGCTGCGCGGTTTTCGGCATCGATCGCCGCGCGCGTATCGCCGTAACTTGTGCCGGCCAGACCGGTAACGCCGGCAAGGTTATAAGAGGCCTCGGAGGTGCTGTAGCCTTTGAAGACCGTTTCGTTGTCTTTGATACGGACGAGGCGGAATTCAGCATCGAGCTGCACGACTTGGCCGGTCGGAAGTCCCTGGCTCGTGACGAGCGTGTTTCTCGTCGATTCCCGCAGCGCGACGTCGAGCCGGTAGATCGGGGGCAGAGCGGCGTTGCCGCCCGTGGTACCGAAGATCAGCTCGTTCCGTAATCGCTGACCTGGACGGCTCGGGATTGTGGCCACATCGACCGCCTTCATGACGTCGGAGAGGTTCGCCCCCGAAGCGGTCGGACCGTAAAGCGGATGAAATCCGCAGCCGCCCGCGCCGAGCCCCAGCAGGCCCGCAAATGCAACCGCTGCCGCTCCCCTGAATAGGCGGCCGTTGTTTTTTGAGGACTTACGCCACCACATTGACGATCCTTTCGGGAACCACGATCACCTTTTTAATCGGCCGCCCATCCACCGCACGCGTTACGCTTTCCAAGCGAAGTGCCGCAGCTTCCACATCCGCCCGATCGGCATTGCGCGCGACGACGATCTCGTCGCGCCGCTTCCCATTTACCTGTACGGCAATGGTAACGGTATCGTCAATGAGCAAGCTTGCCTCAACCTGCGGCCAGCTCTCGTTTGCAAGCAAGGTGTTGTAGCCTAACAGCGCCCACGCCTCCTCGCCCAAATGCGGCATGATGGGATCGATCGCGTGAATGAAAAAGATCAGCGCCTCTTTTAGCGCAAATCCGAACGATGCATCGGCATGCGCCGCCTTATCTTGAAGCGCCGTGCTAAGCGCGTTTGCAAACTCATAAACCGCCGCGATGGCACGGTTGAACCGCAGGCCCTCGATTTCTTCGGCGACGGCATGCAATCCTTTATGCGCGGCCCGGCGCAGCGCTTGTGCCGGAGCGGAGAAGTTTGCGGGCGCTTTTGCCTTGGGGCTTGGAAGCAGCGGCAATCCCTCGTTCAAAATCCGCCAGGCGCGCTGGATGAAGCGCCAAGCGCCTTGCGCCCCTTCCTCGGTCCAGAGCACGTCGCGCTCCGGAGGGCTGTCCGACAGCATGAACCAGCGCGCGGTGTCGGCGCCGTAATGCTCCGTGAAAATATCGGGGTCGATGGTGTTTTTCTTCGACTTCGACATTTTCTCGATGGAGCCGATTTGCACTGGAGCGCGCGCCGCGTCCGCCTTGAAAGCTTTGCGGACGCCGTCCACGGTTTCGATCGCCACATCGGACGGGTTCACCCAGTTCTGGTTTTCGTCGTGGTAGGTTTCGTGGAGCACCATGCCTTGCGTGAACAGCGCCGAAAATGGC
The DNA here is from genome assembly GCA_052148445.1 of Rhodomicrobium sp. GTDB lineage: Bacteria > Pseudomonadota > Alphaproteobacteria > Rhizobiales > Rhodomicrobiaceae > Rhodomicrobium. Next base: position 29,536 of record JBKQIH010000190.1, on the reverse strand, counting down.
TCGCTGACATCGAGATACCCACAGGTGTTCATGGCCCGGGTGAAGAAGCGCGCGTAGAGCAGGTGCAAGATCGCGTGCTCGACGCCGCCAATATATTGATCGACGGGCAGCCAATAATCGGCGGGAGTGCGCTCGACAGGCGTTGCTGCGTGGGGCGAGCAGAAGCGCGCGAAATACCATGAACTGTCGACGAAGGTGTCGCAGGTGTCGGTTTCGCGCGTTGCCTTGCCGCCGCAGGACGGGCACTTCACATGCTTCCATTTGGGATGCAGGTCGAGCGGGTTGCCGGGCTTATCGAACGAGACATCGCCCGGCAGCCGCACCGGCAAGTCTTCATCGGGCACAGGAACGATGCCGCATTTCTCGCAATGGATCATCGGGATTGGGCAGCCCCAATAGCGCTGGCGGGAGACGCCCCAATCGCGCAGGCGGAAGGTCGTGCGCTTCTCGGCCATGTTTCGTTTGCCAAGCCTCTGGGCGACCTCCTCCTTCGCGTCCTCAACGGACATGCCGTTCAGGAACGATGAGTTGGCAAGCCGCCCCTGACCTGTATACGCCTCCTCGCCAATCTTGAATGCGGCCGGGTCCTCGCCTTCAGGAACGACGACGGCTTTGACCTTCAGCCGGTATTTGCGGGCGAAATCGAGATCGCGCTGATCGTGCGCGGGGCAGCCGAAGACCGCGCCGGTGCCGTAATCCATGAGGATGAAGTTGGCGACGTAAACCGGCAGCTTTGTGGTCGAGCGGAACGGATGGGCGGCGACCACGCCGGTGGCATAGCCCTTCTTCTCGGCGCGGTCGATTTCTTCCTGAGCCGTCCCCATCCGCCGGCATTCCTCGATGAACTCAGCCAAGCCAGGATCGGATTTCGCAAGCTCCAGCGCCAACGGGTGTCCGGGCGAAATGCCGATGAAGCTTGCGCCGAAAATCGTGTCCGGCCTGGTCGTGAAGACTTCGACCTCCGGAAAGCCTGCGGGCAGCTTCTCGCCAGACAGCCGGAACCGCACCAGCAGCCCTTGGCTCTTGCCGATCCAGTTGCGCTGCATGGTGCGGACTTTGTCCGGCCACTGATCGAGCGTGTCGAGACCCGCCAGAAGCTCCTCGCCGTAATGGGTGATCTTGAAGAACCACTGCGCCAGCTCTTTTTGCTCGACAATCGCGCCCGAGCGCCAGCCGCGGCCGTCGATCACCTGCTCATTCGCCAGAACGGTGTGATCGACCGGATCCCAGTTCACCTTGCTCTTTTTGCGGTAGACGAGGCCTGCCTTATAGAACGCAAGGAACAGCCGCTGCTGCTGGTGATAATATTCGGGATCGCAGGTCGCGAATTCCCGCGTCCAGTCGAGAGAAAGACCGATGCGCTTCAATTGCGCGCGCATGACCTCGATATTCTCGTAGGTCCAATCCCTTGGATTGGTGCCTTGCTGCATGGCCGCGTTTTCGGCCGGCAGTCCGAACGCGTCCCACCCGAACGGATGGAGCACGTTGAAGCCCTTCGCGCGCTTATAGCGCGCCACCACATCGCCCATCACATAATTGCGGACATGGCCCACATGGATGCGGCCGGACGGATAAGGGAACATCTCCAGCACGTAATATTTCGGCTTATCGTGGGCCGGTGAGGTCAGAAATGTCTTTTGCTCCTCCCAGATCGTCTGCCAATGTTTCTCGCGCTCGGGTGCGTTGTAGCGTTCTGTTGCCATGTCCGGATGTCCTGCGCCTGCGCGCCGCAAAAAGATTCGGCCCGATATGAAGTTGAAACAGGGCCGGGGTCAAGAGAAGGCCGCACAATGAAGACCGTCGATCAACCGTTCAATCCCCGCGCCATCGAGGAACGCTACCTCGCGATTAAGGAGCGCGTCTGGCGCGCGGCGCAATCGCATGGGCGCGAGCCGGCCTCGGTGAAGCTCGTTGCGGTCACCAAGACCTTCTCCGCGGAGGAGATCGTGCCGGTGCTCCAGCAAGGCCATCGTTATTTCGGCGAGAACCGCGTGCAAGAGGCCATGCATAAATGGCCACCCCTGCGCGAGCGGTTTCCCGCCATCGAGCTGCATCTGATTGGGCCGCTGCAATCGAATAAAGCGCGCGAAGCCGTCGCCCTCTTCAATTGTATCGAGACGGTCGACCGGCCCAAGCTTGCGGCGGCGCTAGCGGCGGAAATCCAGCGGCAAGGGAAAGTGCCAAAACTGCTTATCCAGGTGAATATCGGGCGAGAGCCTCAGAAAGCTGGCGCTGCGCCCGCCGATGCCGAAGCCTTCCTGGAGCAATGCAGGAGCCAGTTCGGCCTCAACATAAGCGGGCTGATGTGCATCCCGCCCGCCGATGACGACCCGCTGCCCCATTTCGAGGCTTTGGCAGCTTTGCGGGACCGGCTAGGGCTTACTGAACTTAGCATGGGCATGAGCGCGGATTTCGAGACCGCCATCGGCGCCGGCGCCACGATGGTGCGGGTTGGCTCGGCGATATTCGGAAGCCGGTAGCAATCCGGCGGAAGGTAAAATCGGTGAGTACCTCTTCCCGGTCTGGGAAGAGGCACGAAGTACGCGGCCGTTACCGGGCAGGAGCCAGATCGAAGCGCGAGTAACACTCGCGGCTCGGGAGATTGTCGTGGCCGCTAATGGCGTTGGCCAGCGCTTCCTGCAGGTTTGTGCCCTCGGCTTTGGAACGCACGCCTGCGAGGATGAGGGGTCGCTCGAGGCTGGTGTCGGCGTCCTCTTGCGCCTTGCACTTCTTGTCGTATTGGCCAAGGGTGAGGGTCCAAAGCGGGGTGCTGGGATTGCCGGCCTTCGCAAGCCAGCCGGCAATCGACTTGGCGCGCGCCATGGCTCGCGCTTCCTCGTGTTCGCGCTCGCCTTCCAGAGAGGCAAGGCCGACCGCGATGAGGTCGCTGGCACTGGCCAAAGATTCGCGGATCTTGGGAGTGAGAACCCGCCCGGCGACTTCAGCCTCGGGAACCGGTTTTCCGTTGGAGATCACCTCTTTGGCGCTGCCCAGCGCCCAGGTATAATCGCCGGTCAATATGATGAAATCGAAGGAGGCGGCACGGCCTTGAGCGTCCTTGCCATCGATGCGGAAGAAATAGGCGCTTTCAATCTTTTCTTTCGCGGCGTGATCTTTCACCGGCGCCTGCGCTGCCTGGTCTCTTGCGGCCTGCTCCTTCGCGGCCTGTTCGCGAGCCGCCTGCTCCTGCGCGGCCTGCTCCTTGGCAGCTTGCTCCCGCGCTGCCTGTTCCCGGGCCGCTAGCTCTCGCGCGGCCTGTTCGCGCGCGACTTGCTCCTTCGCAGCCTTGGCTTTGGCGGCCAAAACCTGTTCGGCCTGAATACGCGCGGCCTCCCGCTGAGCGAGTTCGGCATTCACGCTTTGATACCAAAGGTATAATCCACCGAGTGTCACCGCCGTCACCGTCAGCAGGGACACGGCCCACGACCAGAACCCGGCCCCGCGCTGCTCGTCTTGTTTCTTTTGCGGTTCCGGTGCGGAAGCCGGCATCTGCCGCTGGGGTATATCGAGAGTATCGGACATTCGTAACGCTCCTGATATGAACATATCGCCTTGACACTGAAGCGGGGCTTCGGTCAGGCCTCTGGCACATCTGCGCGACACGATTATGACCGTTTATCGCCGAATTTTACGATATGTCTTTCACGATTTGAAACATACTGGGAAAGATTGGCACTCCCCCCTTGACACTGCTAACAGGCCTAAATATTTCAAGGCTGGGCCGCGAGCACTGGCGTCGCGTTACCGCACGAGGCGCTGCTGGAGTGTACCGTGCATTGTCCATCCAACCATTGCATATCCGTATTAGGAGGATAACCCATGAAGTTTAGGCCGCTGCATGACCGCGTGGTAGTGCGCCGTCTCGAAGAGGAAGAGCGCACAAAGGGCGGAATCATCATTCCGGATACGGCCAAGGAGAAGCCTCAACAGGGTGAAGTTGTCGCGGTGGGCCCCGGCGCCCGCAACGAGGAAGGCCAAATTGTCGCTCTCGACGTGAAGGCGGGCGACCGCGTGCTGTTCGGCAAATGGTCTGGCACCGAAGTCAAGATCGACGGCGAAGATCTCCTCATCATGAAGGAAAGCGACATTCTCGGCATCATCGAGAACCACACCGCAGCCGACACCGGCGGCAAAGGCAAGAAGAAAGCCGCCTAAGCCACATAACTTCCCCTAAAGTTTTCAACCTAATTCAAGGAGTCATGAAGCATGGCTGCTAAAGACGTACGTTTCGGTCAAGAAGCCCGCGACCGGATGCTGCGCGGTGTCGACATCCTGGCCGATGCAGTGAAAGTTACCCTTGGCCCGAAAGGCCGCAACGTCGTTCTCGACAAGTCCTTCGGCGCACCGCGCATCACGAAAGACGGCGTGACCGTTGCGAAGGAAATCGAGCTTGAGGACAAGTTCGAGAACATGGGCGCCCAGATGGTGCGCGAAGTCGCGTCCAAGACCAACGACATCGCTGGCGACGGTACGACCACCGCGACCGTTCTGGCTCAAGCCATCGTCCGCGAAGGCGCCAAATCCGTGGCCGCCGGCGCCAACCCGATGGACCTGAAGCGCGGCATCGATCTCGCCGTCGCCGCCGTCGTTAAGGACCTGCAAAGCAAGTCCAAGAAGGTGACGTCGTCCGCCGAAGTCGCGCAAGTCGGCACGATTTCCGCGAATGGCGACACCGAGGTTGGCCGCTTGATCGCCGAGGCGATGGAGAAGGTCGGCAATGAAGGCGTGATCACGGTTGAGGAAGCGAAGTCCCTTGAGACCGAGCTTGAGACCGTCGAAGGCATGCAGTTCGACCGCGGCTACATCTCGCCCTACTTCATTACCGACGCCGAGAAAATGCGCGTCGATCTCGAAGATCCTTACATCCTGATCTACGAAAAGAAGCTCTCGAATCTCCAAGCGCTTCTGCCCGTGCTTGAGGCTGTCGTGCAAGCCGGCCGTCCGCTCCTGGTCATCGCCGAGGACGTCGAAGGCGAGGCGCTGGCTACGCTCGTTGTCAACAAGCTGCGCGGCGGCTTGAAGGTTGCGGCCGTGAAGGCTCCAGGCTTCGGCGACCGCCGCAAGGCCATGCTGCAGGACATCGCGATCCTGACCGGCGGCACCATGATCGCCGAAGACCTCGGCATCAAGCTTGAGAACGTCACCGTCGCCATGCTCGGCAAGGCGAAGAAGGTCACGATCACGAAGGACGACACGACCATCGTCGATGGCGCTGGCGACCATAAGGAGATCGAGGGCCGCGTGAGCCAGATCAAGGCGCAGATCGAGGACACCACCTCGGACTACGACAAGGAGAAGCTGCAAGAGCGTCTCGCAAAGCTCGCGGGCGGCGTTGCGGTCATCCGCGTCGGCGGCGCGACCGAGGTTGAGGTTAAGGAGAAGAAGGACCGCGTCGACGACGCGCTGAACGCGACCCGCGCAGCCGTCGAAGAAGGCTTCCTCCCGGGTGGCGGCGTGCCGCTGCTCCGCGCTGTCCACGCGCTCGAGCACTTGAAGCACGAGAACGAAGACCAGAAGGCCGGCATCAACATCGTCCGCCGCGCGATCCAGGCTCCGGCCCGTATCATTGCGGCGAACGCTGGCGAGGACGGCGCCGTGGTCGCCGGTAAGATCCTTGAAAAGAAGGATTATAACTGGGGCTACAACGCGCAGACTGGCGAATATGTCGATCTCGTCGCGGCCGGCGTCATCGATCCGGTAAAGGTGGTTCGCATCGCGCTTCAGGACGCGGCTTCCGTGGCCGGCCTCCTGATCACGACCGAGGCCATGATCGCCGAGAAGCCGAAGAAGGACTCGCCGATGCCGCAAATGCCCGGCGGCGGCATGGACTACTAAGCTTCGCGCTTGGAACATTCCGAATGGAGAAGCCCGCCTTGTGCGGGCTTCTTTTTTGTTCGCGAAGGCATCTACAAATCCAGCCCAAGCTCCAGCGCCGCCGGGCTCAAGATAATGCGGGAATGAGCGGCCGCGGCTTCTTCCTTGGCAAAATGGTGCGCGGCTTCGAAGGAGGCGAAAATCCCGGCTTTCAGCCCAAGCCTGTCCCGCACGACCCAGAGGCCTTGCCCGTTCTGCCCCAGGATCAGGCAATTCTCTTCAGCGCCTTGAGCGTTATCCGCGGGAATGGCGGTTTCGGCGGGTTCGTAGTGCGGTTGAGCCGATGAGAGCATGTGTTCCTCAAGCCTCGCGTTCATTTCATCACGGCTGAGTTAAAAATTCTTACCTATGAAAACCATTGCGCGAAGAAGCCGCTGGCATAAGAAAGTTATATCGCAGCAAGCGGTAGCTAGGCCGCTGATTGGCCATAGTTAAGCCGTGTTGACACTGCTCACCAGCGGGGCCATAAGCTTGGCTGCCAGTCTAACGGTTAAGAATAGGCTTAGTGGCAAAAGGCCGCACGGCAGCAAAAAACGTTGCACGTTATGTTATAACATTGCACGTTGCTCAAAACGCAGCCAAACCCTGAGGAGTAACAGTGCTGATCGATTGGGAACGGGCGGGACCCGGCCGGGAGTTCGAAATCCGGGTGCCTGACGTAATTGAAGCCCGTTCGTTTTACCGGACAGTGCTTGGCGCGCGGGACACCTCCCGGCACGAAGCGAACGGTGGGGAACCTGTCCGGTTGGGCCTCGCTGTCGGCCGCGTACAATTTACGATCTCCTCGCAAGACGGCGCAGCGCCGGACCGGCCTTTGCTCTCGCTGCTCGCGGCGGATCTCGGGGTCCCTTTTGTGGCAATCGTTCTGCATGTCGAAAACCCGGATCTTATGGCTCATCATGCGGAGAAGAACGGCGCTCAAGTCAGCGCATACGATGCGTCGGGAGACGTGACTGCCGTCACCGATCCGTTCGGCGGCCATTGGGTTCTAATCAAGCGAGCGCCGATGGAAACGGCCATGCTCCCGTGGAGCGGGCCGCAGCGCGGCGTCAAAACCCGGCATTGATGGTTTCGGGCAGCGCCGTTTCATTTCTTCCGATGGCCGAGCTTGGGCGATCTCCGGCGCCACGGGGCGGCATGCCGCTAGTGAGGCGCGGCCCCTGGAACAATCCGCGATAGGCCGGCGTTACCCGTGGCACAGCTTTAGTGCGCGCGCCGTGGCGGGTTGTCGAATCCTGCTCTGGAGGCGTCGCTAACGCAAATCACCACCGATCTGCGAAGGGAAACAAGCATGTCCGGCTCTACCACCGTACCCCATCGGCATGGCCCGAACTGCGGCCATCTCACGGTCCGCCACGGGGACCATGTCGATCACCTTGAGGATGGCCATTTGGTTCATACCCATGAGGGGCATGTCGATGAGCACGTGATCGAGATCGGCGATCTGAACCCCGTGCGCTGCACTCCGGAGCACCGTTGCGACGGTCACGAGCACGGTCCCGGCTGCGGCCACGAGGCCGTGCCGCACGGCGACCATTTCGACTACCTGGTAGACGGCCGGCTGCATCACCCCCACGGCGATCATTGCGACGATCACGGGCCATTAGCCACAGCCTGAGTTGGCTAACTTAAGCTGTGAGCTTGACTGCACTGTGGCGCATCTGCGTCATGTTATAACATATCATTCCTGCCATTCCCAACGCGGCTTGTTCCCCCGAATCGTTTATGTAATGGTATATCATCTCTCGGGGGTCAGGATATGCGTTGCGGATATCGTTTAGTCTTACCGTTTTTGTTGTTGCCGTTGCCGGGCCTAGCCCAAACGCCGGACGTGCCAGCCAACAATCCTGACATCGCTCCAAAGGAAGGCCAGACCGCGCCAGCGCAGCCTGCGGTCCCTCCAGCTCCGGCCGCCAGCGCCCCGCCGGCCACGCCCCAATCGCCGTCACCCGCGATTCAGCTGCCGCCGGTTAAGGTTATAGTCACCCCGCCCGAGGTAAGGCCCGCGAGAGCGCGCCCCCTCCCGGCCGCAGGCAAACCTGTAAAGGGCAAAGCACCCGTGGTAGCGGCGACGCCTGCCTCGCGCGCCCCTACGGGTGAAACGTCTCCTTCCACCGCCGCAGCACGTGCGGCCGAGGCTAGAAACGCCGCCGTGGTTAAAAGCGGCGATGCGCTGAACGCGGACCGGGAATACATCCTGCCCAAGATCGGGGTGAATAGCTACGATCTGGACCGGCAAACCATAGAGGCGCTCCCGCAAGGCGATAACGCGCCGCTCGACAAGGTGCTGCTGCAAACGCCGGGCGTCTATCAAGACAGCGCCGCCAGCGGCAACCTTCATATCAGAAACGAGCACGCCAACCTGCAATATCGCATCGACGGGATTCAACTTCCCGACGGCGTTTCAGGCTTCGGGCAAGTGCTCGAAACGAGCCTTATCGCCAACATGGCCGTCGTCACCGGCGCGCTTCCCGCGCAATATGGGCTACGGACGGCTGGGCTTGTCGATATTCAGACGCGCACGGGCACGGCAGATCCCTCGGGACTGATCAGCTTCTATGGCGGCAGCCACGACACCTTCACCACCAACCTTCAATATGGCGGCGTCAGCGGCAATACGCAGTATTTCTTCACGGGCCGCTTCACTGAGAACGCCTTGGGGATCGAGAATCCAACGCCTGCCGCCAACGCCATTCATGATGAAACCGATCAGGAGAAATTCTTCAGCTACGTGTCGACGGTACTGCCGAATAACTCGCGCTGGACAATGATCACCGGCGCTTCGGACGGCCGTTATCAGATTCCGAACAATCCAGGCCAGCCGGTCCAATATTTCACGCCAACCCAAACCACATTCAATTCGTCGCAGCTGAACGAGAATCAGCTTGAGCAAAACTATTTCGGCATCCTTGCTTTTCAACAGTCGACGGCGTTCGCGGATTATCAGTTTTCGTATTTCACGCGCTATAGCAGCCTGCACTACACGCCGGATACCGTTGGCGATCTCATGTTCAATGGGCTTGCAACGGATTTGACGCGGACCAGCTTCCTGAACGGCATCCAGTCCGATGCGGCGTTCAGGATCGCACCGGACCACACCTTGCGGGCCGGTTTCGTTGTCAGCGGCGAGCAAAGCAATGTAACGGATGCCGCCACCGTGTTTCTTTCCGGCACATGCGGACCGGGCGGCAATCAGGCCTGCGCTGCAACGCCAACCGGCGTCGCAGCTCCCGTGAACGTGCTGGACCAGGAAGACAAGCTTGGCTGGATAGCCGGCGTATACGTTCAAGACGAGTGGAAGATCACCGATAAGCTGACGCTCAACACCGGCCTGCGCTTCGACCAGATGTGGCAGTATGTCGATGCCAACCAGCTCAGCCCCCGCATCGCCGCGGTTTACAAGCCGTTCGACGGCACCGCTTTCCACGCGGGCTATGCGCGCTATTTCACGCCGCCGCCGCAAGCGGTGGGCGCGCCAGAGAACTATGCACTCTTCAACGGCACAGTCGCGCAGGCGCAGGTGTCGCCGCAGACGATACCAGGGCTGGTCGTCTCGCCATCGCTGCCGGAACGTTCTCACTATTTCGATGCGGGCGTCACGCAGGTGATTGTTCCCGGTCTGGAGGCCGGCTTGACCGCGTATTATAAGATCGCCAAGGATCTGATCGACGACGGGCAGTTCGGACAAGCCTACACTCTTACAGCCTTCAATTACGCACAGGGCGAGAACGAAGGGGTCGAAGCCAAACTGAAATACACCCAAAACGGCGTCCTCGTTTATGGAAACATCGCCTATGCAAGGCAGGTCGCCACCCAGTTCGTTACCAATCAATATTTGCAGCCTTACGCCGGTTATATCTATGCGCTCACAAACTATATACCGACCGACCACTCGCAGACGCTGAGCGCGTCCGCCGGGGTATCTTATCCCGTCTGGGACAACACCAAGGCGAGCCTCGATTTTATTTACGGCAGCGGCCTTCGAAACGGCTTCGATAACTCGACGCACCTGCCCGGCTATACGCAATTCAACCTCGGGCTTAGCCACGAGTTCATTTTGCCGGATTGGAAGCCGTTCACCTTGCGCTTCGACGTGGTCAATCTCTTCGATCACGTTTACGAGCTTCGCGACGGTACCGGCATCGGTGTCTTCGCCCCGCAATGGGGGCCGAGGCGCGGCTTCTTCGTGGGCTACTCGCAAAAGTTTTAGCCCTTAGCCGCCTTTTAACGGCCGGAATTATCAAGTTATGGTATAATATTACATATGCAACCTTGACAGACCTGGGCACGCTTGGGTTAAACCATATCGGGAGATGCTGCACAGCTACTGTCATGCTTACGTTTTCAAGAAAAAACCCCAGGAGGCAGGTCTAGAATGCGTATGACACAGACTGCATGCTTGTTCGCGGCTGCCGTGGCACTTACGTCTTACTCAGCATCCGCACAGGAAGAGCACAGGCAGCTTGGGGCTCACGTCCACGGGCATGGCCGGTTGAATATTGCGGTCGAAGGCAAGACCGTGTCGATGGAGCTGGAAGTTCCGGGCGCGGACATTGTGGGTTTCGAGCACGAGCCAAGCACCCCGGAGCAGCGATCCCAAGTCGACGAGGCTAGAGCCCGTCTTGCCAATGCCTTGGTGCTGTTTGTGCCTACGGAGAAAGCCGGCTGCGAGCTTGACCGCGTGAAGGTGTCAACAACCGCGCATGAGCATGAGGGCGAAGAGGCACACCACCCAGCCGCGGCCGGTCCGGAGGGCGCGGCGAAGGAAGAGGGCGAACATCATTCGGAGTTCCATGCCGAATATACCCTGCAATGCTCGTCACTTTCTCGCCTAACCTCTATGAATTTTGAGTATTTCAACGCCTTTCCGGGCGCGCAGGAGCTCGACATAACGTTGATCTCGCCCAAAGGCCAGTCGAGCTTCGAGGTCAAGCGCGACAGCTCAAGCCTAGACCTTACGGGTAAAATGTGATCGCACTCGAAACCGCCGCTCAAGAGCAAGCAAAACCGGCCGTAGCCGCCGCGCCCATCGTGCAAATGTCGGATGTGCGGTTCACCTGGCCCGGCCGGAACGCCTTCACGCTATCAATCGATGGCTTCTCCTTGAACAAGGGCGAGCGCCTCTTGTTGATCGGCCCGTCGGGAAGCGGCAAATCCACCTTCTTGAGCTTGCTCGCCGGGATCGCCGCGCCGCAGCAAGGCGTCATCGAGGTACTGGGCACCGATATCGCCCGGCTGCGGGGTGCTGCACGCGACCGCTTCCGGGCGGAGCATTACGGCATCATCTTCCAGATGTTCAATCTTCTGCCCTACGGATCGGTGATCGATAATGTGGTGCTACCGCTTAGCTTTTCGAAAACGCGGCGCATGCGCGCGGAAGGGAAGGGCGGCGTCAAGGCAGAGGCGGAGCGGCTCCTGGAAAGCCTCGGAATCGAGCCCGCGCTCGTGAACGGCGCGTCGGCGGCAAATCTCAGTGTGGGCCAGCAGCAGCGCGTGGCCGCGGCCCGCGCTTTAATCGGCGCGCCAGAGCTGATCGTTGCCGACGAGCCCACATCCTCGCTCGACCGCGACCTGCAGCAAGCCTTTCTCGACCTGTTGTTCGAGGACGTCGCGGAGGCCGGTGCGACGTTGATTATGGTCAGCCATGACGTGAGCTTGGCCGGCCGCTTCACCCGCGTCGCGAACCTCGGCGATATCGCCCGGACGTCGCGGGGCGGCTCGTTATGATAATCTTCCGCCTCGCGCTCAAATCGCTGGCGAACCGCCGGCTCACCGCGCTCCTCACCATTCTTTCCATCGCGTTGAGCGTCATGCTTCTGCTCGGCGTGGAAAAAGTCCGCACCGGCGCGAAGCAGAGCTTCACGGACACGATCTCGGGCACCGACATCATCGTGGGCGCCCGCAGCGGCGAGCTGAACCTCCTGCTCTATTCGGTGTTCCGCATCGGCAACGCGACCAACAACATCACCTGGAAAACCTACCAGGACATCGTGCGCCACCCAGATATCGCCTGGATCGTACCGATCTCGCTCGGCGATAGCCATCACGGTTTTCGCGTGATGGGCACCACGCCGGAATACTTCCAGCTCTATCATTACCGCCATGACAAAGCGCTTGAGTTCGCCTCCGGCGGCCCCTTCGCCGACCTGTTCGATGCGGTGATCGGCGCAGACGTTGCCGCGCAGCTCGGCTACAAGGTGGGCGATCCCATCGTGGTGGCGCATGGGCTCGGCTCTGTTTCCTTCCTCCAGCATGACGACAAGCCCTTCCGCGTTTCCGGCATCCTCGCGAAAACCGGCACACCCGTAGACAGGACCGTGCATGTGAGCCTCGCCGCCATCGAAGCCATCCATGTGGATTGGCAAAGCGGCGCGCGCATCCCGGGCCAGAGCGTGTCCGCCGAGGAGGTGCGGCATATGAACCTGGAGCCGAAAGCGATCACGGCAGCGTTCATCGGGCTGAAATCGAAGCTCGCCATCTTCCGGGTCAAGCGCGCGATCGACAATTACCCGCAGGAGCCGCTGTCCGCGATCCTGCCCGGCGCAACGCTCCAGGAGCTTTGGGGCCTCGTCGGGACCGCCGAGACGGCGCTCAAGGCCGTGTCCGGCATGGTGGTGGTTACGGCGCTTCTCGGCATGGTGACCATGATCTTGACCACGCTCAACGAGCGCCGCCGCGAGATGGCGATCTTGCGCTCGGTGGGCGCCACGCCGCTGACGATCCTTTCGCTGCTCGCGGCCGAAGCCGGGGTGCTCACCGTGCTGGGCGTGGCACTGGGCACCGTGCTTCTTTACGCCGCCTTAATTCTGTTGCAGCCATTCATAGACCGTACTTACGGCCTACATATCGCCATAGACCCGCTGACGGAAAACCAGCTGGCGGTATTGGGGGGCATCGTGATCGCGGGCTTTGTCGCAGGCCTGCTTCCGGCGCTACGCGCCTATCGGCTCTCACTCGCCGACGGGATGACCGTTCGTACCTAGAAGTATGTCCAGGAAAAGTGGGAACCGATTTCCGTCCGGACATACGCCAAAAAGAAGTATGTCCAGGAAAAGTGGGAACCGGTTTTCCGTCCGGACATACGCCAAAAAGGAAGTGTAACCGGCATGCTTTTAGAGCGTTTTCGGGGAAAACCGAACCCTCCTCATTGCGAGCGCAGCGAAGCAATCCTGGATCGCCGCGGCCGCTCGATCCGCCTCGCGATGACCGGGGGCGCGGCGCTTTTCCTTGCGCTCCTCGCCGCGCCAAGCTTCGCGGGCGATAACGAGCCGGCGATGGAGCTGGTTTGGGCGAAGCTCATGCCGCCGGCGCCGCCCGTGCAGAACATCAGATCGAAGAGCTTCTTGTCGGGCGCAACACCCTTCGCGGGCGCGGGCGGCAGCGAGCCTCCGCCTCCGCCCATGATCGACGACAAGGCCTGGATGTCCGAAAGACGGCTGCAGCCGGGCACCGGCAGAGCGCCAGCCGTCGTCAAGGAACTGGACGGCAAGCGCGTGCGCATTGGCGGCTATGTGGTGCCGCTCGATTTCGAGGCGACCAAGGTTAAGGAATTTCTACTCGTGCCCTTCGTCGGCGCCTGCATACACGTGCCGCCGCCTCCGCCGAACCAGATCGTCTATGTGAAAACGGAGAAGGGCTTCGATGTGGAAGGCTCGTTCGATCCGGTTTATGTGACGGGCACGCTGAAGGTCGCATCGCAATATACCGGCCTCGCCGAGACGGGCTATAGCATCGACGCCGATAAGGTCGAGACGCGGAAGGAGTAGCGGCGGGGCGGTTAATCGCAAGATCGCATATTAGAGGGTTAAGTTAAGGGGGGAAGGACGAGTGGCCGACGTTTTTATTAGTTACTCTAAGCAAGCCGTCGAGCCGACTGAGGCGCTCGCAGGGGAACTCCAACAAAGAGGGATTGAGGTTTGGTGGGACAACAGTCTTACGAGCGGGCAACGATTTGACGACATTATAAAGAAAGAAATAGATGCCGCAGATGTGGCAATCGTCGTTTGGACCCCAGCGTCGGTCACATCGCAATATGTCAAGATGGAAGCGGGAATCGCTTACGCTTGGGAGAAGCTAGTTACGGTGCGCTCGGCGGAGTTACCTATCGATGATATACCAGGACCATTTCGCGGCCTGCACACAGATGTCGTAACCGATATCGATAGAATAATGATCGCCCTTGGAGAGAAAGGTGTGCTGCCGAGAGGCACGGTCAAACATAAGCGTATGTTTAAGGATGAGGTGCTCGGCGCACTGGTTCAGTTAGAACCGTCGCTCGCGCCTGCCCTCGACGCATTTTTGCTCAAATGCCAGAAAGCCGGTTTCCGGGTCGTCGCCAATAGATCCATCATGATCAAAGCGGCCATCCCCAATTTTGGCGAGGTGAACTTCGGTACGATGCTTCCCAATGGAAAATTGCAAACAAATTATATCTCACATTCATCGGAGCGGCTTGGAGAAGAAACGATAGCGTCCGATTATCTGGACAACCTAGCTGCGCTGATGGAGGGCGCAACTGTTTGTCGCGACGGCAAATCTTGGACCTGGCGCGTAGTGATGTTTGGAGAATTACCCCCGATCACTAGGGTCTTAGCTCATGAAAATGATTGGATTGCGCTAATGAACGATGCGCGGCGGCGCTTTACAGAAGTAGCAAACGCTAAGCTACTTACGCGTTCCGCTTGAGCATCTGCTAAGCCGGGAATAATTCCGCTCTCAGATCGTTATGGAAATGCGAAAACCGTGACCCCAAGAAAGAAAACCGCCTCCCTGCCGGAGGCGGTTTTCTGCGTTGGCGGCCCAGCTGCCGAAGCGCAGCATCGGGCCGTGACACCCCGGCGCCCTCAGATCGCGCGGACTCTTCTTAGCGCTTCCTCGCTCGAGTGCACTCCAGAACCGCCCGGCACTTGCTGCGCCGTTCCGAATAGAACCATCAGAGCGAGCAGACAGCCGGGGGGCGGCGTGCCTTCGTTGAACCAGTCGTCCAGCGTCTGCTCCGATGTACGGAGCACAGTGGCAAGTTCTTCCAAGCTCAAGCGATGGGTACGCATGAAGGCGCGCAAGCACTCCGTAACATCGCTGCCGTTGTGCGAAACGCGCGCCGGATTTTCATGCGTTGAGATCATCGGTTTTCCCTCCTCTGGAAGCCCGTTTGCTTAGGCTGTTTTTGACCGCTGCAGCGTACCGGCGCCCACTCCGCTGCAATTCGTGCATTGCCGTCTCGCACGGATGCGTATAGGCGTTGCCTATTAACAACGCTGCTTTGTGTAAAGTATTCCAGCAAGCGCGGAAATTCAGGCGCAGAGCTTCAAATCTCCGGGCGCGCGCCAAGCGCGCAGCCGGGAAATTTTCCTAGCGCCGCAACGGCAAATTGACCTAAAGGAGCCCATGAACGCGCGCCGCCTCTGTGAGAGGGCGCTGCGGCCGGGGGCCGACATGCACAATCACCTCCGACGCGGCGAGGCTGCCGAGGCGCCCGCAGACTTCGAGATCGCGGCCCGAAGCGAGACCGAACAGGAAACCGGCCGCGTAGAGATCGCCCGCTCCCGTGGCATCCACAAGCTTCTCGATGGGCACGGCCGGCACGTCAATCGTGCGCTCGCCTTCGAGGATGACGGCGCCCTTCTCGCTGCGCGTGATGGCGGCCAGCGAGCACTCCGTCCTGATCGCTGCGCAAGCCTCCTCGAATGGCGAGCCGGGGTAGAGCGAAAGCAGCTCGCTCTCATTGGCAAAGACGATATCGACCCGGTCGCGGATGAAGTGGCGGAAGCCCTCGCGATGGCGGCCGACGCAGAACGGGTCGGACAAGGTGAAGGCAACCTTGGTGCCGGCCGCGCGGGCGAGGTCCGCCGCGGTATGGAACGCCGCGCGCGCGTCCACGGGATCGAATAAATAGCCCTCCAGATAGAGGATTTGGCTCGACTCGATGAGATCTCGTTCCAGGTCCGCATCGGCGAATTCCGCCGCCGCACCGAGATTCGTGTTCATGGTGCGCTCGCCGTCCGGCGTCACGAGGATAAGGCAGCGGCCGGTCGGCGTTTCGCTCCTGGCCTCGCCATCGTTGAAAGTGACGCCGATGGAGCGGATGTCGTGCGCGAACACCCGGGCAAATTGATCGTGACCGACCTTGCCCATGAACCCGGCGCGGCCCCCGAGCGAAGCAATTCCGGCGCAAGTGTTGGCCGCCGAGCCGCCCGAAGTTTCGATGGCGGGGCCCATTTTGCCGTAGAGCGCGGCTGCCTCCTCGGGCGAGGTCAGGCGCATCGTTCCTTTCGTCAGCGAGAGCTGTTCGAGAAGCTCCTCCTCGCAAGAGGCGATGATGTCGACGAGGGCGTGACCGATGCCGGTAACCTGCAGGGGTTTTGTCATGACGATGGGGCTTCCGTTTCCTTGGTGGCGGCCTTTGCCTCGCTACCTCGAGGCGCCGGTGTTTTGGGTTCGAATTTGCAGAGATCCGCGATGACGCAGCGCCAGCATTCGGGCTTCTTTGCCTTGCAGACATAGCGGCCGTGAAGAATGAGCCAGTGATGGGCGTTATGGATAAATTCGGGCGGCACGATGCGTTCGAGGCCAAGCTCTATCTCGAGCGGCGTTTTGCCGGGGGCTAAGCCCGTGCGGTTGGCGACGCGGAAGATATGCGTGTCCACCGCGATAGTGGGCTGGCCGAACGCGACGTTCAAAACGACGTTCGCCGATTTGCGCCCCACCCCTGGCAGCGCCTCTAGCGCCGCGCGGTCTTGCGGCACTTGGCCGCCGTGGTTCTCCACGAGCGCTTTGGAGAGCGCGATGACGTTTTTGGCCTTGGTGTTAAAAAGGCCGATGGTCTTGACGGCATCCCGCAGCCGCTCCTCGCCCAGCGCAACCATTTTTGCGGGCGTGTCCGCTTTGGCGAACAAGCTCTTCGTCGCCTTGTTGACCCCGGCATCGGTGGCTTGTGCCGAGAGCACCACTGCGACGAGCAGGGTGAAAGGGTTCGTATACTCAAGCTCGGTCTTGGGATCGGGCATGGCAGCGGCGAGCCGTGCAAAAATCTGACGCGCTTGGTCCGCCGCGAGCGGCGCCGGGCCCGCCTTGCTCTTGGCAGCCTTCTTGCTGGCCACCGCTGCCTTGGCCTGCGCCTTCACAGATTTTTGCTTGGCCGCGGCGGCGCCGGCGGGCTTTTCCATGGTTTATACACTTGGTAGAGTAGCGTATGCAGATTGCCGTGACCGGGAACCCAGAGCGAACGATAGACAGCGGTGCACCGGTTCTGCGGTTTACAGCGACTTTGCTGCCTCATCGTTCTTTGTCGCGCAAGGGCTTTGTCGCGCTTATGCTCACCATCGGTGCGGTGAGCATTCTCAGCGGCATCGTATTTATTGCCATGGGGGCTTGGCCGGTCACGGGCTTTTTCGGCCTCGAAACCTTGCTGTGTTATGCCGCATTCCGCCGGAGCTACCGGACGGGACGGCTCTGCGAAAAGATCGAACTCAGCGAGCGGGAGCTGCGTCTCACGCGCCTGCATCCTTCAGGAAAGGCGGAGAGCTGGAATTTCAACCCCTATTGGGTGCGTTTCGAGCATCGGCCACGCGAAAATGCCGCCGATGAGCTTTCGCTGACAAGCCACGGGCGCAAGCTCATTTTCGGCGCGTTTCTTTCCGATGGGGAGAAGGCGAGCCTGGCTACCGCTCTCGGCGCCGCGCTCGCCCGCCAAAACAGCTATTCCACGATACATTGCAGCGAGATATGAACGCCCAGTTTTTCCAAGGCATCGGCCTTATCGTGTTTCAAGGAAGGCCCCCCGTAGACCAGCGTATAGCCGTTCAAAAAGAGCAAAATCCCGAACAGCCCCACCAGTCCGCTGCCCCCTAACAGCAGCCGCGCTCCAGTAATGATCGAGGCAGAAGCCAGCACGATGGCGATTTGCAGCATGGCCATCGAATAATCGTAGAACGGATGCTCGGCGAGCGCCAAATTGCGTTCGTTCTCGCAGTTCTCCGCTTTCGCCAAGAGTTCCTTCTTGCCGTTTTTCGCGTTGGTTTCCAGCCTAGCGACTTCCTTGTCGTAATCGGCTTTGTTTGTCTGAAGCAGCTTGAGAGCGGGCTCGGGCAAATTCGGTGATTCTGCCATCTTCA
The DNA here is from genome assembly GCA_052148445.1 of Rhodomicrobium sp. GTDB lineage: Bacteria > Pseudomonadota > Alphaproteobacteria > Rhizobiales > Rhodomicrobiaceae > Rhodomicrobium. The sequence goes on along the minus strand of JBKQIH010000190.1, from coordinate 11,549 downwards.
AGGTCAGCTGATCGGCGGCAAGCTTGATCTGCGATTGGCGGATCGTCTTCGCTTGATAGAACGCAAATTGATCGTTGACCTGGAAGCCGGCCTGCTGCGCCGTCTTCATCGCGTCGTTGCTGCCGGTCGCGGCAATCGCGAGCAGCACGGCGAGCACCGAGATATAGATCGCAATCCATTTGTCGTGTTTGCGCTCGGAATTTTCGTCGAACGCGTCGGCGGGCGTGCCGCTAACGATGCCGACCTTCCGCCCCTCATGCTCCTGCGCGGCGTAATCGTCTTTGTGTGCGGCCATGCTTGCAAGCGGCCGCTGCGGCAATCTCGGCCTCGGTTTACGCTGACTGTTCTTTTTCATGCCCCCTGGCACCCCTTATGCTGTGAGTATGGTCTTGGACGCAACAGTGCCGTCCGCATTCAGGCGATAAACATAGGGTTCGCCCGTTCCAAGGTTAAGCTTCAGGATTTCCTCCTGAGATAATTTGTCGAGCTGCATGATGAGCGCGCGCAACGAATTGCCGTGCGCCGCCACCAGCACATTCTTGCCAGCCAGGACTTGCGGCAGGATGTGCGCCTCGTAATAGGGCAGCACGCGCGCAGCGGTATCCTTCAGGCTTTCGCCGCCAGGAGGCGGAATGTCGAAGGAGCGGCGCCAGATATGGACTTGCTCCTCGCCCCAGCGCTTGCGGGCATCGTCCTTGTTCAGTCCCGACAGGTCGCCATAGTCGCGCTCGTTTAAGGCTTGATCCTTGATGGTCTCCAGGCCTTCCTGCCCAAGTTCTTCCAGCATCAGCGTCAGCGTATTCTGCGCCCGCTTGAGCGCGCTCGTAAAGGCGATGTCGAAGACGAAGCCCTGGGCTTTGATGAGCTCGCCCGCGCGGCGCGCCTCCGCGATCCCGGTTTCAGTCAAGCCCACATCGCGCCAGCCGGTGAACAGATTGAGCTTGTTCCATTCGCTCTCGCCGTGGCGAACGAGCACGAGTACGTTTTCCATTGTCATGTCCTTTGCTAGCCGGCGATGAGGAGGCTACTTAATTCCGAGCACATCCCGCATCGAGAAGAGTCCGGGCTCGCGGCCCTTGGCCCAAAGAGCGGCGGCTATCGCGCCACGGGCGAAAATCTGGCGGTTCTCGGCGCGGTGGGTGAATTCCAAACGCTCGCCGGCGCCCGCGAAAACGACGGTGTGGTCTCCGACGACGCTGCCGCCCCTCAGCGCCGCAAATCCGATCGCGCCGGCCGGCCGCTCTCCCGTATGCCCGTCGCGGCTGCGGACGCTATGCTCCGCGAGCGCGATGTTGCGCCCTTTCGCAGCAGCCTGACCGAGGAGCAGCGCGGTTCCGGACGGAGCGTCCACCTTGTGTTTGTGGTGCATTTCCAGAATCTCGATGTCGAAACTCCCATCGAGGGCGCGCGCGGCTTGCTCCACGAGCGCGGCGAGCAGATTGACGCCGAGGCTCATATTGCCGGATTTGACGACGGTCGCGTGGCGCGCGGCGGCTTCAAGCTTGGCTTCATCGGCCGCCGTAAAGCCGGTCGTACCGATGACATGCACAATGCGCGCCTGAGCGGAAAGCGCCGAGGCCTCGATGCTTGCTGCCGGCGTTGTGAAATCGAGCACACCCTCGATATGGGTGAAGAGGGGGAGGGGGTCGGCGACGATGGGCACGCCGAGATGCCCAACACCGGCCAGCTCGCCGGCGTCCTTGCCGATAAACGGAGAGCCGGGCCGCTCGACCGCGCCCGCGACCTCGCATCCTTGCGTTTCGTGAACGGTGCGGATGAGCTCGCGCCCCATCCGGCCCGCAGCGCCCATGATGGCTAACAGCATGCGTTCCTCGCCTGTTATGTCCGGCGGATATAGCAAACTCCGGCGGTTTTCAAATCTAAATTCGTGACCTCGCCGGCGTTTCGGCGGCAAAGACGGTGGCTGGCCAACGGATTCTTTGCCCCCTAGCGGCCGCGGCCGCCGAACCGGCGGGCCATGGCGCCAAAGCAGCTGTTTACTCTCGCACCGGCACAACCGGGCTTTGGTGCTAGCTCCGCGAGGGGCATGCTGCCGTAATCAAAAGACGATCCGAGGATGCGGCCCGCGACCGAATGAAACGCGGCCGGGCAGTCAAAGTACAAACTTAGCCTACCCCCCCCCGGTTGCCCGGCGTCCGCTAGAGCAAGGTAAGCTTAACCGGACCCACCGTCATCCCGAGGCGGCGCTTGCCGCTTTGGCGATCCAGGGCAACCTCTGTGACTTACCTCTCTTCGCACAGCAATGACGGCGATTCCGGATTTCGGCGCGATGCTCTAAGAGTCAAAAACCGTTGTCAACTATTGCTGGCAACTGTAAACGGCAAACCGGCGCAGCCAAACGGGGCGAGCCGTGTGGCCCGCCCCGCAAAGCGTGCAGCCGAAGCTGTGGAAAAGTACCGGAGATGCTTAGTTGCCGTCTCCGCCAAGACCGATGGTCCGGCGAGTGACCACAAAGCGAATCCATATGGTGAGCAGGAACTCCGCTGCGCTCGCCACGATCAAAACCGCCAAAGCATTCATCTGGTAATTCGAAAGCGGAAAGTTCGAATGATCGGCTATGTTTAGGGCAAGCAGCACCAAACCCGCCACCAGCGGAAAAATCGCGATCACGGAGTCGAGAACCCCCAGAGCGCGGACTTGGCTCGCCGAATTAAGCAGGAACGCCATCTGGACGATAAGGTATATAAGCCCAATCCAAACGGGGATGGTCCAAGAAATGGGGCTTGTTGGCTCCCCCTTAGCCATCGTAATGGCCACAGGCACTGCAATCGTTGCGAGAACGGCTAATATTATGCTGAACCACTCATCGAGATGTGTGCCGCCGTTGCGGGCCCGATCCCCTGACGCTGCCATGACTTTCCCTCGTAACTTTGAATTGAACGGTAAACAGCCATCGATCCGGACGTGAACCTTTTCCGCGCGCGAACATTGCCCAACGCGCGCTGAAAAGCTCCGTCACGGCCGGGACGGCCGGCTGGACCGCCCCTCTATAGCCCTAGAGGCCTTTGCCGGTCTATAGGCTTTATGCTTTGGCTGCCACCGCCGCCTCGATCGACCGCTCGATCATCGAGCGCGCTTCCGCTTCATCGCCCCAACGGTCGACCTTCACCCATTTGCCAGCTTCGAGGTCCTTGTAGTGCGCGTAGAAATGCGCGATCCGCTGCAGGAGCATATCCGGCAGATCGCTGTAGTTCTTGATCTTCCGGTATAGCGGGGAAATCTTGTCGGATGGAACGGCTATGATTTTTTCGTCGCCGCCAGCCTCGTCCTTCATGTACAACACACCCACCGCCCTGCAATTGCAAACCGCTCCAGGAGCGATGGGGCGGGAATTTGCAATCAGCACATCGATCGGGTCGCCATCTTCGGAAAGCGTGTGCGGGATGAAGCCATAATTGCCCGGATAGTGCATCGCTGTGTACAGCATGCGGTCGACGAACAGCGTTCCCGACGGCTTGTCGAGTTCGTATTTGATGGGCTCGCCGCCGATTGGAACCTCGACGATCACGTTGACATCGAATGGGGGATTCGTTCCGATAGGGATAGCATCTATGCGCATGGGGCGCTCCTTAAGAGTTCATCGATTGCTAGCGCACCCGGCGCCCGTTTTCCATCCTTTTGCTGCCGGCGCGAACAAGATTGCACTTGCGCGAAAGGGCAACTTCGTTAATGAAGCCCGTTGTTGGCGAAATCTTCGGATCGAAAACGGGGATCGGGCTATGACCGTTCTTTTTCGTCTTGCAATCGTTGCTGCCATGGGCTTGGGGCTCCCCGGCGCGTGCCACGCTGTAGAAACGAAGGACATCAAGCAATTCGTCAAGCAGGCGTTCCAGGAACAAATCGAAGCCGTGAAGACCGGGATCTATTGCCGCGCTATGTCTTGCGACTTCGAGGTCGAAACGTTTTTTGCCACGGAAACCGATCCGAAAACCTACGTCATTTCAACGACCGGCTGGCTAGAGGGCACAATTCCGGGCCTCAAAGGATCGGCCCGCCGTTCGATGGGCTTGACCGGATCCTACACGCGCGGCACCTGCATCGTCAAAGAGTTGAAGCCGATTTTCGATACCACGACAAACAACAATGGCTGGGGCGCATCGAGGATCGAGGGCGTTTTCAAACGCATTCAAATCCCCGGGACCGTCGTGCTAACGCCCGAAGCCTGTCAAAAAGTCGACGCCTTCATTTTCGCGGCGTCTTGAGCGGGCGGTCCTTCAATCGGCCGAATAGCCAAAAAATAAGATTTCGTCCGGCACCCCGTCTTTCCACAGGACGACGTAAGTGCATTGAAGCCGCTCAATATCTTCTGCGAATTCCATGGCGTTCCCGATTTTCTCGCGGGAAGGCTTCCGTGTGCCGTAAAGAGCCTCTAGCGTGGCTGCGGGCAACGGAGATGCCGTGAAGAAATCGGGCTCGTCACCTACCCGGGAAATATCGAGAATCGACCGGGTCCCATCCTCCATGGCGTCTTCCATGGCCTCCTCGATTGAGGCGTGTTGAGCGCCGGGGGCAGGCGAGGTCTCTTTTACCGGAAAAGGCGGAAAATCAATTACCGGATTGTAGCGTCCTGCCTTGAACTCCCTTTCCCGCAAGGTCTGCAACGCCCTGCCGATGTCGGGATCGTACTTCACAAAATACCAATAAGGATGCGCTCCCACCAGTTTCCCCCTTCGCGGTTTGCCGAACTATGCGCTGAGTTTCTCCATGACCTTTTCGCTCATCTCGAAATTCGCATAAACGGCCTGCACGTCGTCGGAATCCTCAAGAGCGTCGATCAGCTTCAAAAGTTTCTCGCCCTTTTCCTCATCGACATCGACGGTATTTTGCGGGCGCCAAACGATGGACGCGGATTTCGCAGGCCCGAACTTCGCTTCGAGCGCGGCGGTAACCTCATGGAACGCATCCACGCTCGCCGTCAGCCAATGGGCCTCTTTGTCGGTTTCGCAATCCTCGGCGCCCGCCTCGATGGCCGCTTCAAGCATGGCCTCGGCGCTGGTGGCGGAAAGCGGATATTCGATCTCGCCCACGCGATTGAAGCCGAACGAGACCGCGCCCGTTTCGCCAAGATTGCCGCCGTGCTTCGTGAAGATGGAGCGCACCTCGCTTGCCGTCCTATTGCGGTTGTCGGTCAAGGCCTCCACGATCACGCCGACACCGCCCGGCCCGAAGCCCTCGTAGCGCAACTCGGCGTAATCGGCGCCGCCGGCCTCCTGGCTCTTCTTGATCGCGCGCTCGATATTATCCTTCGGCATGTTTTGCGCGCGCGCGGCCAGCACCGCGGAACGCAGCCGCGGGTTCATCGCTATCTCGGGCAATCCGATTTTCGCCGCTGCGGTGATTTCGCGCGCCAGCTTCGAGAACATTTTCGAGCGCTTTTTATCCTGCGCGCCCTTGCGGTACATGATGTTCTTAAATTGCGAATGCCCTGCCATGGGATGCCTTTTTCGTAGCGTATCGATCTGGAAATGTGTGAGCGCGGCCCGGGACGGTTCGCCAAGCCAAGAGCGCAGATCCTAGGTTGTGCATGACCGCGGGAAACTTTGCAAGCGAGTGCTCGGCGCACTCGCGCTGCCACGGCGAAAGCCGTGCATTGCTCCCAAAAGATAAGCAACTTATTATTGCGCCGGGACTTATTTCCGCCAGAGGGCAAACGCCCCCCCCTCTTCCAGAGGCCCGATGTTGCGTGAAGAAACCTTACAGCCGAACGTGCCATCGAGCGCGGCTCCACTATCCTTGCGGTTCTATATCCTTCTGCTTCCAGCCGGCGCAGGAGCGGGAATAGCGGCCGGACTGCTTATGCGATTGCTTCGCGCGGTCCAGCATCTCTTCTGGTCATATAAGTCGGGCGAATTCCTAATAGCCGCCGAACACGCAGGGAATGCGCAGCGCGTGGGCATTTTGCTGCTCGCGGGATTGCTGGCGGGGACTGCCCGATGGCTGATGCAGCGTCAGCCCGGCGGAGCCGCGGCGGCCTTTCCGAGGCCATATGGTTCCGCTTCGGACGCCTCCCCTTGCTCCAGGCTGTCGAGAACGCCGTTCTATCGATTGTCATCGTGGGCATGGGCGCTTCGCTTGGGCGCGAGGCTGCACCCAAATTGACCGGCGCGGCAATTGCCAATGTGCTGGCTTCTTGGGGACGCTTGTCCGATGCCGAGCGGCGTCTTCTCGCCGCCTGCGGCGCGGGTGCCGGCATGGGCGCGGTCTACAACGTGCCCTTCGGAGGTGCCTTGTTCGCGCTTGAGGTTCTGCTTGGTACGCTTGCGCTGCCGCTGGTTGCCCCTGCGCTTTTGACCTCGCTCACCGCGACATGGGTAGCTTGGCTTTTCATACCAAATCAGCCCACCTACAGTATACCGGATGACTACTTCGCATCGTCCGGATTGATTGTTTGGGCCCTATTGGCGGGTCCGCTGGCTGGGCTCGCCGCGGCGGTTTATGTGCGCGCCATCGCCTGGGCCGATTCCCGGAAGCCGGTAGGGTGGCATGTGCTGTTTTTGCCGGCCTTGATCTTCACTCTCCTCGGTCTGCTGGCTTTGCCATTTCCAGAGCTTCTCGGCAACGGCAAGGACTCCGTTCAAAGGGCGTTTCTCGGCCAGCACGATCTCGCACTTCTTTTTGCCTTGCTGCTCTTGAAGCCCCTCGTGACATCGGCTTGCCTCGCCAGCGGCGCGCCCGGAGGCCTGTTTACGCCTACGCTGACTTGCGGTGCCATGTTTGGCGGCGGGCTCGGCGGCCTTTGGTCCATGGTTTGGCCCGGCACAGCACTTGGAAGTTATGCAATCGTAGGAGGTGGCGCTCTGCTAGCGGCCGCAACGCAGAGTCCTATAGCGGCGATTGTGTTGATGCTTGAACTCGTTCCCGGAACAACTAGGCTGGCGGTACCCCTGATGCTGGCGGTCGCCGGCGCGGTCTTTGCCGCAGGCCTGTTGGAGACGCGCTCGATTTATTCGGGCCGCCTTTCCGCGTTGCGGGAAAATAGCAGCGCATCGGATTCCCGGCGGTTAAGCGATTCGTAAATATTAAATGTAAGCATTCCGGCTGCGGCATTTACTCAACCACAACAGGTAAGAGAGGGCGTATCTATGAGTAGCAAAATTGAAGCCTTTGTTAGAATTAACGACGACCCCATCCTCTACGAGGGCCTAGACCTCGCGTCTGCGGAGAGCGGTTCGGGGCCGGCGGATTTAGCGGCGCTTAATTCGAATATTAGAGAGAGCCTGGACGAGATCGATATTTTGCGCGGGACGATACAGTATTGGGAAGGAAGACGCGACCCAGCCGATCCGAAAGAGCGCGAGCTGCTGAAAGAAGCATTCCGCATCATGCATGGCGAATTGCTGGGAATGACCGCGCGCATGAGAGAGCTGCTCAACCGCACAGAACTCGGCTAAGCGGGCCTTACCGGCGGGTCCGGCACGATGGTGCCGGACCGTATTTCGTTTATTGCTTGAGGGCGCCAGACGCTTTCGCGACGTGCGTCGCGATGAAATCCATCAGCGGCGGCGAGAGCGCGTCGTAGGGCTCCAGGTGAAGTTCTTTCAATTTCGAGCGCACCGTGCCCATGTCGTTCGGATTAGCGCCGGATTCGATGATCGACGAAACGAAGGCGGCGAACTGCGGCGGCTGCCAGCCTTCTTCCGCAAACAGCTCGGGATGGATGAAGTCCAGTCCGTAAAATGGATGGTTCTTGTTTTCGATGCGCCCGAACATGTGCACGCCGCATTCCCGGCAAGCATGGCGCTGAATGGTGGCGGCCGGATCGACGATATGCAGCTTATCGCCATTCGCGGTCACGGTCAGGTTCTCGCGCGGGACGACCGCGACAACCGAGAACAACGCGCCTTCCGGTTTCCAGCATTTCGTGCATCCGCAGGCGTGATCGTGAGCCACCTGTCCCTTGATGGCAACCGTCACAGGATTAGTTGCGCATTTGCACTTTAGCGTACCGCCCGAAAAACTTGGAGATTCCGGCTTCAATCCCCGGTCGATGGCCGGATGCAGCGATATTCCATTCATTGTTGTCCTCCCACTGCTTTTCTTTCGCCAAAACAGCATGTTTCTACCTCAGCTCATACGACGTGCGGGTAGGCCGGCTGCGGCCACATTCGAAACGCCATGGCATTACGGACGATTTACGCTGTCCGTCGCTCTTCCGGTCTTGCAACAACATATTCGCCTAAGTGTTGCCCAGAATCCAGAAAGATTTTTTGTGACATTAAGCATTCCTGTATCGCGTAATACCACTATTCAATCGATTGGACGGCAATACATTAGCCTAAGCTTAACATCCTCTGTGCGTTTTATACACCTAGTCTTTGACGGTTCGCTCCACATTCTTAGCTACAGCGTAAGTGGTTCGCGCTTTACTCTCATCGATGCGCGCGGAGTTTACATCCAGTCCTGTCAAATTCGCACCGTCCAAATGAGCGCCGCGAAGGTCGGCGCCGGCGGCCTCGGCGTCGCTGAGATTCGCACCCGAGAAGTTCGCATCGCGGAGCACCGCAAACTCCAAATCCGCGTAGGAAAGGTTGGCGCCCGAAAAATTAGCGCCCGTCAAGTTGGCCGATTTGAACACCGCCCGGATCAATCCCATGGATTGGTTCTTCAAGTCGGCGCTGCAATTGCAGCCTGCCAGATCCGCGTGTTGCAAGCTGGCCTGGCTGAGGTCGCCCGCCACACGCGCGCCGGCGAGATCGGCGCCGTCCATCTTCGCCCCCTGGAATTGCGCGGCGAACAGGCTCGCGCCCTTGATGCTGGCGCCGCTGAAATCCGCATCGAGCGCCCAGGCCTGATCCAGGATCGCGCCGTCGAGCTTGGCGCCCTTCAGGTTCGTTCTGTTCAGCCGCGCATTACGGAGGATCGTATTGGAAAGGTCGAGGCCGGAAAGGTCGAGCCCGTTGAAGTGCTTTCCCGTCAGGTCCAGCGGCTGCCCGGACGGGCGGCTCTTCAAGATGGCCACCAAATCAGCCCGCGTCATGTCCGCCTCGGTCATTGCGGGCGACTGCAAATCGAGATTCCGCAGCATGTCTTGCGCATGAGCGGGGCAGAGTGCAATCGCTGCGGCGGCCGCTAAGGCGGCGATGAACGTTTTCATAGGTCCTCCGGCCCCGGCTTGTAACATCTGAGGCACTGCCGGTTAAACGCGCCTTAACCACAATCGTTGCGGCCAACCTCGACGGTTTCTCCGGCCGCTGTGCCTTCGTTTAACGCCTCAGTATGGGAGATAGCGCTTTTCCAAAGTCTTAACGGAGTTAAGCCACTGATTATACTAGGTAATTTCGCGAACCTGGACCCGGCTTGCCCTCGCCGCCGCGGCGTCTCACGGTTAATTTCGAACTGAGAATATATTTAACGGACTTTTTGAATCGCAGAATTCGACCGGAATCTGCAAAAAATTCGCAAAACGCGGCGGGCAGAAAATGTGAGATCGTGCCGTTTACCGTGCGCGCATTAACCATGACCGGGCTGTAGCGCGGAGTTACCCTTCCTTCACGGTCACGGACGCCCACGAGCGCCTCCGACCAAGATTAGTCGGTGCAGCAAATCAGTTAATCCAAATACTTTCCACTTGGGTATTCTGGATAAAATCTTCCAAACAAATCGCCGTCGGATTTGATCGTGTCGGATGCCCATTTGCAAAATCGATCACCATCCCTGGCAAAAAGAAACTCGAGCCGGCGAATAGGTGCTTCGGTTAACAGAGCGGCCTTGGACTCACAGCCGGGCTCTCTTGCTAATCTTCGAACAAGTTCACGCTCAGTAGCTACCGCTATCGATGGTTTAAAGTACCGTTGCCCACAAAGAATGTTAATCTTGTCGAATATCGCTACCCCGGCATAGTCCGAAGCATCCTGTGATGAAGGCCCAAAGCACGCATCCTGGTATATCGGAATATTCTCACTACTTGGGGATTTCTCTGATGTCTCTGGCAAACCTAAAACCCAAAGCGTATTGCGAAGCGCCTTTTGTGTGATCCTACAATCCTTGGTTTCACAGGTGCCGAAATAGACCCAGTATGCGCAAAAGGCGAGACCTGCAATTGTAAAAGCGAGCGTCGAAAAACGCGCAATCCTACCCCACATCGCACACCTCCTTCTGGCTTCGCCCACTGTTTCCATATGAACATTCTACTACCCTTATGCTACTGTTAATTACATTTTCTGCTAAGTGAAGCTATGTAGTTTGTTGCAGCTATCCACAATTCCGTTCTCCCGAAAGGCAGCGAATCGGCGGCTAACAGTGAACTCTCAGCGGCGCGTTCGCGCTGGTGTACCGATCTCGTGCCGCTACGCAGTGAAGGAGCTACCAAATGAAGCGTCAATTCCAAGTGCGTGAAATTTTTGCAATCGTTAATCCCAATAAGGCATGGGTGGTCAAAGAACTCGATAAGCTTAGAAAGGAATGGTCCGACTGGTTAGATTTTGCCAATACGCTTGGCGATAGTCCAGACTTTGATCCCAACACTTGCGCGGAAGCAGTCAAGGATGGTTTTGACAATTTGCGTAAACACGAAGTGCTGCGAGAGAAAACGCTCGTGTTCATAGGTAACAACTTTACTGGTTACGGGTTCGTGTTTGATAACTGGCCCTCTCCGCCCCATGAGGATAATCTCAGCCGAATTTCGAGAAGAATCCCCTGTTGGATTGCCCAACTCGAAACTCTTAATTCATGCATTGATTATGCTCGGGTTCCAGAAAGCTACTGGAAAACGAAGGGAAAACAGTTAGTTGATGAGATAATCAAGGCTACCCCTGATAAAGCAATTGATATTGCTGCGTCTTATTTGAAGAATCCCACATAGTTAAGGCGGCGGCCAACCTCGCCAAGCGTGGAGTTAGCTTCGAAGCCGCGAAGGGGGTATTCCTCGATCCGCTCGCGCTAACCGAACCGGACGATGAGCCAACCGAAGAACGGTGGCGCATTATCGGACTTGCCCAAACCGGCGTTCTTTTTGTGGTGTTCACCGAGCGCAGCGGCGGAACCATTCGCATAATTTCGGCCAGAAGGGCCAATCGCCATGAACAAGATCGTTACTACCGGCAAGCGTTTCCTCAAGGATGACCGTTGGCACGATGACAACGGACCGATCCCGGGCAGCCCGGCGGATTGGGACCCGCCGATGTCCGATGAAGAAGTCACTCTGGCGGCGCTGTCCGATCCAGATGCGCAGCCATTGACCGCGGAACGATTGGGGCAAATGCGGCGCGTCGCATTTGCCAGGCACGTCCGCTGGAAGCTTGGGTTGAGCCAAGCGGAATTTGCGGCCCGGTTTCATATCCCCATCGGCACGCTGAGGGACTGGGAACAGCATCGCACCGAGCCTGACGCGGCGGGGGCGGCCTATTTGCGCGTCATCGCGGAGAACCCCGAGGCCGTGCGCCAAGCGCTCGCCAAGCCGCTGGCCGAAGCCGCGCGAGTATCGGCGGGAGAATAGCGGGATCCTTGCCGTTACGGCCGCCGCACCAGGGCGCCCTTCCGGGATGACGATGTTGCGATGCTACCCGGCTGCGGTCAGGCGTATAGACGCT
>JBKQIH010000189.1:0-5503 GCA_052148445.1 Rhodomicrobium sp. | reverse complement strand
ATCCTCGAAACCTGCCGTTTTCCAATGAGAAAGGCGAGGGTTTCGAGAACAAGATTGCCGAACTGCTGGCGGCCAAGCTTGGCAAATCGCTCAGCTATACGTGGTATCCCAACACCTTGGGCTTCGTGCGGAATACCTTGGGCGCTTATCGCTGCGACATCATCATGGGCTTCCCGCAGGGCGACGACATCGCGCAAGTCACCAACCCATACTATGCGACGGCCTATGCGCTGGTGTTCAAGCCGGGCTCCGGCCTCGATGCGGTGACCTCTCTCAGCGATCCGCGCCTGAAGGAAAAGCGCATCGGCGTCGTCGCCGGCACCCCGCCCTCCAACGCGATGGTCGCCAACGGCCTCATGCGCCGGGCCAAACCCTATCAGCTGCTGGTCGATACGCGCTTCAACTCCTCGGCTCAGACGATGATCGAGGATTTGGAAGCCGGCGAAATCGACGCTGGGGTTCTGTGGGGCCCGATGGCCGGCTACTACGCACTCCATGCCAATCCCAAGCTGGACGTGGTTCCGCTGACGCAGGAAACCGCCGGACCCCGCATGAGCTTCAGGATCAGCATGGCGGTCCGCCATCAGGATCAGGAGTTCAAGCGGCTGCTCAACCGGCTGATCAAGGACAATCAAGCCGAAATCGACGCCATCCTGCTGAGTTACGGCGTCCCCCTCCTCGACGCGCAAAACCACCCGATCGCGGCGGCTCTGCCCCAAAATAAAAACCGGTAGCAAATCCGGCTGGCATCGCGGCGCTCCGTCATTCCCAATCCGGTTGGGTAGTTTCCTGCTGTCATCCCGGAAGCCGCTCGCGGCTATACGGGATGACAGCAACGGAGGGCCCGTCATCGTTGCATGCCGCAACGCGCACAGGATGACGCCGCGAAGCAATCCGCCGGTTCGGTATCGTTTGACCGGCGCTGCCTTTTTTGTAAGCTGCGCGGCGGGGCGGCTTGGGGGATACGCGATGGCGTTGAACGAAAAAGATCTGTGGTTCGCGGTCATGCTTGGCGCGCAGCCTTGGCTCGTCTGGGCGGGCGCGTTCCTCTTCGGTTACGCTGCTGGCGCGATCCCCTCCGGCTGGATATACAGCCATCTCGCCGGCGCGGGCGATATCCGTAAAGTCGGCTCCGGCAATATCGGCGCGACGAACGTGCTGCGCACCGGCCGCAAGGGCCTCGCGGCGCTCACACTCGTCAGCGATGCCGCCAAGGGCTTCGTGCCCGTGCTGCTCTGTCAGATTTATCTTGGCGGAGACGCCGATCTTTTTGCCGCGGCGGGCGCGTTTACCGGCCACCTCTTCCCGGTGTGGCTCAAATTCAGGGGCGGCAAGGGCGTCGCCACCTACATCGGCGTTCTGTTTGCGCTGAATTGGCCGGCGGGCGCGTTTTTTTGCGGGATCTGGCTCGGCATTGCCGCGCTAAGCCGCTATTCGTCGCTGTCGGCGCTGATCGCGGCGGCGCTGACGCCGGTCTTTGTGTGGATTCAGGTCTCGCCCGCGCTTGGCGTTTTCGTGGCGGCGCTATCGGCCGTGCTGATCGCGCGGCATCATCAGAATATAGATAATTTGGTTTCTGGCCGGGAAAGCAAAATCAAGCTGTCTTGACCGTCCCGCGCCGTGCGTTCGCCGCAACCTCTGTTGTCATGGCCCGGCTTGACCGGGCCATCCAGGAAAAAGCGATATATTTCAATAACAATCTGGATAGCCGGGTCATTGTAACCCTACTCCATCCCCGGCGGCCCGGCGAGTTGCCGGTCCGTATGATCCAGCTCATCCATGAGCATTCCGGCTATACCTCGCAGCCGCCGCGCAAGCGCGTCGTCCCCCATGCGCCGGGCCGCTTCGCTTGCTTCTTGCACAGCGGTCCGGGCCGATACCAGGAGCCGCTTGATGCTTATGAGATCTTGTTTATTCATCGGAATGGCAAATACCGTATGGGCCATGATTGAGTCAGTTTACATCGTTATAACGCATTGAAACCAGCCATATTCCGCTGGCGATGCGTATTTGCCGGCACGCGGATCCGGCGCGATGCGTTACGGGCCATGCGCTGCGGCTGCCGCTGGCCGCCGTTCCACGCCGGGTTAAACTATCGCGTTGGCCCGGGCTATGATCCCTTGAAATAATCGGCCCCATCCGGCCGTCGATACGGCACCTTCGGTTGCCGTTCTTGTCTTTGCGCGGTTCGGTCTTGAAGGACCGGCGATCGCCCGGCGCGGCTGGCCCGGGGGTCGCAATTGCGCTTCGAACCGGAGGCCGATGCCGCTGCCGCAATTCGCGGATCGTGGCAACCGTATTTCGTGCAACCTAAAGAGCATTTCACGGTAAGTGCGGCATTCCGGCAACGCCTCCACAGTAACGATGCAATCTAAGGTGGCAAATGCCTTTACATTCCACCGGCAGGATCTAATCTCTGTTTGTCGTGCAATTACCTAAGGTAAAGCGGATGTTGAAGGTGTCACGGTTGGATGATCCTCACTATTGCCTTGCGCGGGCGAGAGAGGCGCGGAGGCGTGCCGAAACGGCACCAAACACCCACGTTAAAGGTTCGCTGTTGGCACTCGCCAATGACTACCTGAAGCTTGCCAAGTTTGCTATAAACCGGCGAAAAGAGTATCTCGTCGAGCAGATTCAATAGTAATACCGGCATGCTATGCTACGCACAACCATCGGAGACGTTTTGTAGGAGTGAAGTTTATGTTTTTATCGCGTCTGAAAGACCCAGAGTACTGCATTGCTCAAGCGGAAGTCGCGCGCATGCACGCATCGCTGCGACGAGACAAAGCAACCAAAGCATCGCTACTTAAAATAGCTGACGTCTATACTCGCATTGCCAAGTCGCGAAAGATCCTTGGCGAAGCGGTGCATCTTGTGCACGCTCAAGAATAATACCGTCCCGCAGGGCTACCCCCGGTCCCGGTTTACTTATGCCGCTGTCTGGATGGCTGGGTCGAAGCCCGGCCATGCCAGCGGGGGGCCTAGAACTCTTGCGCGGCCTGCACTAAACGGCGTCCGCTTCTTCCACGGCCGGCTCCTGCTTGCCCTTGCGCGCGCATTCGACAAAGACACGCAACTGGCAACTGCGGCAGAGATCGTAGTCGAGCCGCGTGTAGATGTAGCGGAATGCGGCCGTCTTCGAGGCAAAGACATTCTGCCGTCCGATAACATCCAAGTAACGGCCTCTTTCCAGTAAGCCGAGAACGACGCTATTGGCGCCGAGCAAATAAAGGGCCCCGCCTCTCTCGCGGTAGCGCTTCGCCATTTGGGCCAGCGTCTCGGCGCCCGCGATGTCGGCGAAATTGACCCCCGCCATGATGATGGCGAGATGCCTGCAATTGGGGTTGAGCTGCTCGCAACGCAGCAGTTCCTCCTTGAAGGTGTTCACTGCGCCAAAAAACAGCGACCCATTAAACCGGATGATGTGGAACTGCGGGCATTCGGGCAAATCGGGCCGCGGCTCGGTCATCTTCCGGCTTGGGCTCGCGGGGTCGGGAACGCGGCGCACGATTCGCGGATTGGACGTACGGTAGAGATAGACCACAAGCGACAGCACCACGCCGGCGAGGATCGCCACCTGCACCTGGATGAACAGCGCGGCGAGCAGCGTCGCGATCAAGATTGAGGTTTCCGTCCGGCTGGTCCGCGCGATTTGCGCGATGTTCTGCCGGTCGATAAGGCTCCAGCCGATCAGGAACAGCGAAGCGGCCATCGCCGAGTAGGGCAAATAAAGCGCGAGCGGCGCCGCCACCGTAATCATGGCGGCGAGCATCACGCCGGCGCTGAGGGCGGAAACCGGCGTTTGCGCGCCCACGGCATAATTCAAGGCGCTCCGGTTGAAGGAGGAGGAGACGACGTAGCCCGAAAAGAAGCTGCCAATCGTATTCGCCATGCCCTGGCCGATGAACTCCTGGTTGGCGTCGATATGCTGGCCGCTGCGGATGGCGAGCGCGCGCGATATCGAAACCGACTCGTTCAGCGCGGATATCGCGATTGCCAGCGCCGCCGGCAGCAGCATGCTCCAGTCCGCGGGGTCGAAACTGGGCATGGACAGAGGGGGCAGATGCGACGGCAGCGTTCCCACGGTTGCGACATGGGCGCCTGCCGCGTTGAACGCCGCTCCGGCGAGGCATCCGGCCAAGATGGCCACGATCATGAAGGGTATGCGCGGCAGATATTGCCGCACGGCGATGCCGGTGGCGAGGGTAACGAGCCCGGTCAGCGCGGTAGCGAGGTCGAAGTCCGCGGTGTGCGTTGCAAGATAGAGGATGAGAGCGTGAATGGGCAGGCCCTGCGGCACGCTCAAGCCAACGAAATTTCGGATTTGGGTGATGATGATGATGATGCCGACGCCCGCAGTGAAGCCGACGATCACCGAATGCGAGACAAAGTTGACGAGCGCGCCAAGCCTAAACACGCCAAGCGCCAGTTCCATCATTCCCACCATGAAGGCAAGGGTGATGGCGAGTTGCACATAATGGGCGGAGCCCGGTTCGGCAAAGGCGGAAAGGGCGGTAGCGAGCACGAGCGAGGCGGTGGTGCTCGGCCCCGCCACGAGATGCCAGGACGAGCCGAACAGCGCCGCGATAATCGTTGGCACGATGGCCGCGTAAAGCCCGTATTCCGGCGGCATACCCGCGATGGTCGCAAACGCCACCCCTTGCGGCAGCACGATAATCGCGCCGGTCAATCCTGCCAGAAGGTCGGCGGGCACGGTCCGCCGGTTGACTTTGGGCAGCCAAGTGGGATGGGGCAGCAAACGCCCGCTCAACCAAGCTACTTTTCGAAAGTTGACGAATGTCATATCGTCCGTGCCCCGCCTTTCTAACAGCGCGCACGCGATAAGCGGGAGGCGAGAACCTTCGCCGCCCGCGGATTGCCGGCCTGCTCTTGAATTCGATTTTTTCGTTGAAGCGCGGGATCGCACACTTTGGCTTGTCTTGTTTGGGCTCCGCGCTCGATAAACATTGACAAATTACATGCAAGTCAATGACGTGAATACTAAAATATTTGAAGCTATCGGCTGCGTCCAGCGCAATCGCCGGCTCGCTCAGCATGCGCGGCGATTTACCGCGCTTCGTTCTGCGTCGCCCCTGGATATTCAACCGCCACAGGGTCGGGCGCGATGGTCGATACGCTTGTGAGCCAAGCCTCGGGCTGCCCCACATGGGGTGGTGCCGGCTTATTCCACCAGCCGCCGCCCAGAGCCGCGAATAGGCCCACTGTATCGGCATAACGGCTCGTTTGGGCCAAGACCACGGCGAGCGAAGCTTGCAAATAGGTTGTTTGAGCCAGCAGCAGCTGCGGATAAGCCACTTGGCCCCCAACATATTGTTTCTGCGTCAGGTCGAGCGCGACCTTCGCCGCGTCCTTGGCCTTGATGGTTTTGGCCAGCGCCACCGTATCGTGCTTGATGGCGTACAGCACGTCCGCGACATTCTGGAAGGCCGTCAGCACCGCCAGGCGGTATTGCGCCGCCACCTGATCGAAGCCGGCTTCCGCC
>JBKQIH010000188.1:0-25747 GCA_052148445.1 Rhodomicrobium sp. | reverse complement strand
CCTTAGCGTTCGTTTGCGTACACAAACGCCGGGCGATAAATAGAACAAGCCGTGGTTCTGGCGGAAGCACGGCTTGTTATCTGGGCACCGATACAACGAAAAACGTGTCCAGGTTATTCCGGGAGCGGACAACGCCAGCGCTGAGGCGGAACGCCACGATGGCACATCCGGTTCGCCGTGTTTGGGCTGGATAATGAGCGGATTGATAACGTCTATTCCACAATCGCGCGGTCAGCGAACGAATAGCCCCTAGCCGCGCGGGGTTGCTGCTAGGGGCAATCTCAGGTTGGGCGAGAGATTGTATATACTATAAGATATAGCTTGGCGAATGGTCAAGCCGGTGAATGTCTCTTTCAAGCAGGAGTGAGCTTCCGGCAAAAACCTACGGCCTTACGTTAGCCGCCCCACCCTTGCGCTTCCGCGCTTCTCCTTCATCACCCGCCCTTTAGCCGAACGGCTCAAAGAGCACGGCTTCCCGAAAGAGACGAAGGATTCAATTGCTGCCAAGCTCAAGCGGGGAACCTTCGCCGCAACCTTCCTGCTCGCAACGCTCGCTGCGCTCGAATTGGAAGAGCTAAGGCTGGAGGATTTATAGCGGAGCAGCTATAGAGATCGCCACGTGATATTTACTCCGGTGAGCATATGAAAAATGCCCTACTCCCTGCTCTGCTTGCGGTCGTCATTTCACAGGCGGTTGTCATTGGCTCCCTTATAATTACTCCATTCTCAAAGCCACCAATGCCAGGTGGACGGGAATATGTTGATAGCCCACAGCAAAAGCCCGCCCCCCAAAACCAGCAAAAAACCACAAAGGAACCGCCTGAGAATAGGTGGCTTGCCCCGGATGGACTCACCTCCGTCTTTACCGGATTGCTCATATTGGTAGGGACTGGCCAGATCTTGCTGTTCTGGCGGCAATTGTATTTCATCCGCGTAGGCATGATTGATACCAAAGAAGCCGCGAACGCCGCCAGAGTTTCCGCTAAAGTAGCTCAAAAGACTCTCACCACTACTAATCGGGCATGGGTAGCTGTTCCAGCAATTAAATTGGCTAAACCATTGGAGAGTGGACTTCCAATCTCCGTTACTCTTCAACTCATAAACGTCGGTAAAGAGCCTGCTTTGGGGTTGAAGTGGTATTTGAAACCTAGACTCGTCGCGTACATCAATGCGTCCGAGGAGCAAATAGCTTTTATTGAGCCAGACATAATGCTTAAGGAGCTCGCGCCAGAAATTGAGAATGGCGTTGTGCTGTGGCATGGGATCGATGCGAAATATTGGGTCCCACAAGAATTCAGAGATACGGCCGAACACAGGGTAATTCTGGAAGGGGCATTGGCTAAAACTTCTTCTCTCATAATAGATGCGAGTGTCGCATACTTTACTGCTGGAGAAGTACATAGGACCTGGGTTCGTTTCTTTTTGCGGGACGTTCCGGGTCCAACACTGAATTGGAACTTCAATCTCTTGCCGAGCGGAAGCGGAGCTGACTAAAAACAGCATCGGGAAATAGCGCATTTTTTGCGGCGGCCCAAACCGCCCGCGCCCTCAATTGGAGACAGCACCAGACGGAAATAGTTCCGATTAGCAACTTACCGAGCCGGGTCATAGCGTGCCCCTCGCGGCAGAAATAAAGAAGACCGCCAAATTTTGGGATGTCTGGCAGCCTTCTCCGCTTGAACAAGCAATCCCGTCTAGACCCAGCTCTGCAGGGGAGCAATATGTACCTTCGGTCGGCTCGTGGCAGTCGCGCCATAACACCGCTCCGGGCGGAACACAGCACGCATCCACTCATCCACTCGTCATGAATGCTTCCGCCGTCATCCGTTCGCGCTGCGGGATGCAATGACGCTACGCCTTCTGTCTTCATGCCATTCGCGCGGTGCATGGTGCCGCCGCGCAGGCGCGGGATCGTTATGAACGCGGCTGCCCATTACGATCCCTTGTCTGTAGCGCACCGCTTCGCGCCGCGCCGCGCACGGCTAACGTCCGGTATCGCGCGGGGCCGCCGGCTAACCTTGCGGCAGGCACAGCCCCGTCATAACGGGCCGCCGTTTGCGCGGCGTGAGTGCGGGGGCTTTGCGGTATTCCCCGATGATGAGCGTCCAATCGTCTTTGGGTGCCGGGCCGAGCCTGCGCGAAAGCCAATGCTCCATCTCATCCTTTAGTTGTGCGACAGGGCGCTCTTGATTTTTCGCGAGCTGCTTCAAAAGGCGATCGGGGAACTCGGCGGTCGCCGACGACTGGCTGTCGATCCCGTCGGTGACGATTGCAATTTTGTCGCCGGGGCGAAGCTGGTGAGTGGCGGCCTTATAAACGGGGTCGGGAAGCAGGCCCGGAAGAGGGCCGGTGACGGGCAGGACGAAGCTTTTTTCTGGCGACACGATCGCAACGGGGGGATGTCCGGCGCTGGCCGCTTCGATTCGTCCATTTTCGGCGGCGTCCACGACGACGATCGTGCTGATGATCCCGGTAAAGGCAGGCTCGTTACCGACGACCCGGGAGATGTTTTGCAGAAGTTCCCCGGCTGAGACGCTCTGCTGGTAATGAAGCGTGCGGATAATGGACGAAAGGGTGATCGCCCCGGCCTTCGCCTTCAGGCCATGCCCCATGATGTCGGCGAGGACCAGCCGCGTAAATCCATTCCCTTCCAGCGCGAGGGCGAAATCTCCCCCGCCATAAGTTGCCGTGCCGGAGAGAATTTCGAGCTTGAAGCCCGGAAACTCACGCGGCAATTCATTCGCGAGCAGGACGCCAGCGCTCCGGCCAAAATAGTTGGCAAGATGGATCAGCCGGCGGGTATAGCTTGCTATGGCAACCTCGATCGCCGTGATGAGCGCGAACGTCGAGATGGGCTTCGGCAGGCATTGATCGATATAGAACGGATAGCGGCGGAACTCTTCGAATTCCTCGGGCCAAGCCATCAACACGACCGGAATCGGGCTCTCGTCGAACTCGGCCTTGAAAATGTCCTCCCGGTGAAACTTGGGGTTGTAATCCGCCAAAATGGCGTCGATAGGCTGGCTCGAAAGGATGGCCTGAGCCTCGGCTGCGGATTTGACGCAAGCCGTATCGTAGTTCTGGCTCAGCATGGTACTCAGGTTTTCGAGATCGCCGGGATCCTCGGCGACGATGAGGACGCGCGGCTGGGTTCTGCGCAGTTTACGCCAGCCGATGAGGCGGTTAGGGCTTCCGGGATGGTATTCGATATCCTGCAGGCTGTGAGACATGAGCGATAGCCCGTGGCCTGCGATAGGGTCCGCGGAGGAACGCATGGCGCCCGCACCTTGCAAAAAGTCCACGAATTCGTTTAAGCCGCCGCCGTCGTCGCGGAATTCGATGCGGAGAGACGCGCCGGCGAGCCGCACCTGGAGCGACAAAAATGTGGGCTTTGGCGAGGTTTGCAGAATGATATTGTTGGCGATTTCCGTGGCGGCCAGAAGAACGCTATCGATCAAGGAAAGCGAGAGGCACCGTCCGCCAAGCCTAGGATCGATGGCCCTAAGGCACGAGTCCTCTAATCTGCGCCCGAGGTTTTGTCTCAGCCAGCGAACGTCTTCGAGTGTGGCCGGCCTCGTTTCTTCGAACAAGATCATTTGCCGGCTCCGTGTCCGCTCACAAAATGGAGCGCCGCATTCAAAAGGCTGGCTGTCGTTTCTTTCCCAAACCTAGCCACGGGCGACGCCGTGAAGGCCCGCGCGCGGAAGCCTGCTAGCGAAGCATGCCGGCTAGGCGGGCGCGCAAGTTCCGCGCGCGCGAGGTCGAGACGCGCCCGCGCTTTCGCCGCCGCATGCCGGACCGAGGCTGCTGGCGAGATTTCGTACGGGCTTATAATCTCTCCCATGGCGGCAATCCTAGCCTGCTGTTCCGGTGCCGGACTTTCGGGCCGCATAAGGCAGGTGGCTGTGATGGCTTTGGAGCAGGCAACGGGCGCTTCTGCTGCAAGCCTCAGCCAAATATCCCAGTCCCCGGCGGCAGCGAGGCCGCGAAAGCCGCCGGCCTTTTCCAAGGCGGCTTTGCTCGCGACGGCCGTGGACGTTCCCGCGAGGTTGGTTGCAAGCAGGGTTTGCAGCGCCTCCGCAAGCCGGAAGTAGCCGCTTTTGCGCCGCTGGAGCAGCGCGGGCTGCCAATATTCGAAGCAGCTTCCCCAGTTTTCGCCATCGGCTGAAACGTGCAGGTAATCCGTGAACGAAAAGGCGGTTTTGGGATGAGCGGCGTGGTAAGCCGCCTGTACCGCAAGCTTATCTGGCCACCACCAATCGCCAGCCTCAAGGAAAGCGATGAGCGGCGCGCGCGCGGCCTCAATTCCAGCGTTGCGCGCCCCGGCTTCACCTAATCCACCGGTTTCGACGATCCGGAGCGCTGGCCAATCGCGGCTGCGTTCCGCCAGCCAATCGGCGGTTCCATCGCTGGAGCCGTCGTCCACCGCGATAACCTCTAGTTCCACGGAGCGCTGCGCCGCCGCGGATGCAAGTGTAGCCGGTAGATTTTTGAGACAGTTGCGTGTTGCGATAACGGCAGAACAGGTGGGAGTTCGCATGGCCGCTCTTACAATCTAACGAGGTTGCGGGTTGAGCAACCCTAGCAAGAGCGAGTTAAATCGGCGGCAGTGGAGTTTGCTCGAATCGACTAAATTTCATTCCAAAGCTTACGCTTGCGGCCCCGGCGAAAAGGCCTTGGGGAGGGCCGCAAGCAGCTTTCAGCCCGCACACGATGCGGGCCGGTGTGACAGCCCGGCTCGGCGCGCCCGGGCTTTAGCTTTGCCGCGGTCCGCGCATCTCCATGAGGATCGCTTCGACGCGCCGCCAATAATGCGCCTTATTAGCGTCACGCTTTTTTTCGAACTCGGCGGCGTTGTGAGCGGCCTCGGCTATGGCTTTCGGGCCGCGTGCGTTCCACAATAGACGCGCGTAGACGTGGACTTCGGAGCCTTCCATGGCGTCGTCCTCCTATATATTAGAGCGCGGCGGCGCCCGGCCGCCGTGTCTGGAAAAGGTAGGCTATAAACACCCGTCAGGCCGCGAAGGTTACATCTAGGCGCTCTCCGCCGGTGATATTCTTGCGCATCTGTGCCGTCAGAGCGTGGGCAGGACCTCGAAGCCCATTGGCGCGATGCCGCCTTCCTGGAGGATGGATAGGTTTGCAACCCGCGCGGCCGGCGGCCCTTCGCGGCACCGCCGCAGCATCTCGTCCACTTTTGCCGGGGCGCCGGAGAAAAGCGCCTCAACCGAGCCGTCGCGCCGGTTACGCACCCAGCCGCTCAGTCGGAGGGTTGTGGCGGTCCGCCTTGTCCATGCGCGATAGGCGACGCCTTGCACGCGGCCCCCGATGAGCACACGCACAGTGCGGCTTTCGGGGGTCGTTTCTGCAGCGCTCATGGCGGTCTGGCTCCGTTTACTGGGCAAGCACGCATGGTACACTTTATGCCACCCCCGAAAAACCTGGGCCGCGGCCATCGGCGTTCGAAAGCGGCGATTTTTTCGAGCGCTCTTGACAGCCGCCACGGAATGCGCCACCTATGTGAATGTAACTTACATTTACATCGAGGTTACGCGATGCACTTAGCTGCAAGACTCGACGACATCGGCAGACCCGCGTGGATCGCCCTGACGGTCGTCTCTTTCATCATCTGGTGGCCGATCGGCTTGGCCGCCATGGCCTTCTTACTATGGAGCGGACGCATGGGATGCGGATGTCACGGAAGCATGAGCTGGCAGGAGCGCCGCGAGCGCTGGCGCGAGATGCGCGATGAATGGCGCGCCATGAAGCGCGGCGATTACAGCGCGATGCGGAGCAGCGGCAATGCCGCCTTCGACGATTACCGGAACGAAACCTTGAAGCGGCTTGAGGATGAGCAGAAGGAATTCTCAGGCTTCCTCGACCGGCTGCGCCGCGCCAAGGACAAGGCCGAATTCGATCAATTCATGCACGAGCGCCGCAACGCGCCTCCGGGCGAAGCGCCGAAGAACTGACGGGGGGCGCGCAATGCGCCCTCTCTTTTTTTCCCAGCCAACCGCCTCCGGAGCCCGTTATGAGATTTGTTGCTCTTTTGAACCCCGGCCGCGCCTGGATCGAAGGCGAAGGCGTGTCCGGGCAGGACCGCGCCGTGATGCTGGCCCATCTGCACGCCATGCGGCAGAGATACGACGAGGGCTCCGTTCTATTTGGGGGCCCTTTTAGGACTGGCGAAGGCGGGATCGTACTTATCGAGGCGCCGGGCCGGCTGGATGCCAAGAGCATCTTGGATCGAGATCCGGCTGTGGGTGCCGGCGTGCTGGACTATACGCTGATGGAGGTGCGGCCCTATTTCGATGCCATCTCCGGAGAAGCCTGGGCGCCCAAGCCGTAGAGTGCGTTCGGAAAAGTGTGAAGCGGCTTTCCGATTAAAAGCCAGAAAGACAGCCAGTTAGGGCCTAGCTACGATTTAATCGAAGCTAGGCCCTAACTGTTACATCGCACGGCCCGCGCTCCCGTTTTTGTGATGAAAGGTCCGTGCCGCTTGGCACGGTGTTTGCGCCACAAGACCCGTGTTGTCTGCGAAGGAGGAAACGCCGTGACGCGCGAACAATTGACCGAAAAAATATTGGATATCAAACGAAGCAAAGGGTTGAGCTGGAAACAGATCTGCTCCGAGGTCGGAGGGCTTTCGCCCGTGCTGATCGTAGGCGCTCTTCTGGGGCAGATGAAGCTGGTAAAGCCGCTCGCCGCCAAAGCCGCAACGCTTTTCGGCCTCAGCGAGGACGAAGCGCGGATGCTGAACGAGGTTCCCAATCGCGGGACGCCGATGCCGCCAACCGATCCGTTGCTCTACCGCTTTTACGAGCTCGTGATGGTGAACGGCCCTGCTTGGAAGGCGTTGATCGAGGAGGAGTTCGGCGATGGCATCATGTCGGCGATCGACTTAGATATGCAGTTGGAGCGCCTGCCTCACCCGAAGGGCGACCGGGTGAAGCTCACCATGAGCGGAAAGTTCTTGCCGTACAAGTATTATGGCAACGAAGAAGGGGTTCCGGAATACGGTTTCAAAGAGTAGAATGGCCTAGCTAAAGCACTACAAGAGACGGAGTCGTATTAGACTCAGTTAACATAAGATACGAATCCGTCTCGAAACCAATTGTTAGGCCCCAAGGAAAAAAAGCTCCGGGCTCCCAATAATCGACATATTTGGCCGTAACCACTTGACTGGCAAAGGGCGCTAAAACCGGACTTAACGCATCTTAGCGGTCTCGGGAGACCCTTGCGCCAATCTTGCGGACGCATCCGCTCATTGGCTATCTGAAACGGCCCACATCCCAGCGAAAGCGATGCCTTTCGCGAGGTGGCCTTCCTAAGGATTCCTCATGACCGTCAAATTGCGCAAGCTTGCGGCAGCTATTCTATTGGCTGCCCCGGTCTGCTATTCTATGGCGCAAGGCCAAGCGATAAACACACCCGGCAGCATCGGCCAAAGAGTTACCTACACGCCGGAGCATTCGATTCCCATGAGCAACTTTAAGAAAACGGTTACAACGGTATTCTGGGTCGGGGAGGGTGCGAGCGCCGAGAACGGGCATATCGACAATTACGGGAGTTATTGGGATGCCCGCTGGATGAAGCATTTCGGCGGTGTAGATAATCCGGAGAAGCGCAATGGCTTCCACCCGGCCGGCTTTAAGCCCAAGCAAAACCCGTTTTACGTGGCGCTCCCCTTCGCCGAAGTCGACCGGAACGGCAATTTGAAAGAGATTGCGAAAAATATTCCCGGTTTCGGAACGGCCAATGGCCCGCTTACGAGAAACCGCTGGGTCGAGATCCGCTATAAGGGCAAATCCTGCTTTGCCCAATGGCAGGATGTGGGCCCCTCCGGGGAAGACGATTTCGATTGGGTGTTTGGCGACGCCGCGAAGCCCAAGAACAAATTCGGCTTAAGAGCGGGCCTCGATATTTCGCCGGCCACTGCTCAGTGGCTGGACATCGAAGATAGCGCCCGGACCGAGTGGCGATTCGTCGACGCGTCCGCCGTACCGGACGGACCTTGGAAGGACATTGTGACCCGGTAGCCGCCGCGCGGTGGCCGGGGCTAAAGCCCACCCGCTTTTGATGGAATCAAAAGCGGGCTCTAGGTCTTTGTTTTTTCGTGCTTCTTATCGGAGAACCGCTTCACACTTTTCCGGAAGCACTCTAAAGCCCGCCCGTCGGGACCGAGGCTTTCCGCTCCAGCTTGCCCCAGCCGACAAGACGGCCCTGCAAGGCCCGGAGCACGGATTTCACCACGACGTAATACATGATCTGGCGGTAGCCGAAGCGCTGCAAAATGAGCCACCACAGCAGCGAGCGGTCTTCCTTCTTCTCAAGCAAGAAGGCGATCCCAGCCGCGGTCAAATCGACCGCCATGAAGGCGGCGTAATAGCTCGCTGTGACCATAAGGTTGGCGGATGTGTATTGCTCGCCGTGCTGCAGGTAGTCGGTGAGCGATCTTACGATCTGCACGGCGAGCGCCAGATCCACAAGCGGGGATACGAGCGCGAGGGCGATCTGAAACAGCCAAACTTGTGGGAGCGCGATAAGGCCGAGTGAACCGAAGCGCGGGTTGAGGTTGGCCCGGCGGTGTTTCCACATGCATTGCAGCGTACCGAATGCCCAGCGGAAGCGCTGCTTGGCAAGGCCCCCTATCGTGTCTGGCGCTTCGGTCCAGGCGATGGCCGAGGGATCGAAGACCACCTTTTCGCCCGCGCGCTGGATCGCGATGGTCAAATCCTGATCTTCGGCGAGCGTATCGGCGGGGAAGCCGCCGAGTTTCATGATGGACTCGCGCCGCCAGGCCCCAACCGCGCCCGGCACAACCGTGATGCAGCCAAGGGTTGCCAGCGCCCGGCGCTCAAGGTTTTGCGCCGATATGTACTCGAGGGCCTGCCACCGCGTGAGCACATTGATCCGGTTGCCAACCTTCGCGTTTCCAGCGACAGCGCCAACCTTGGGATCGGCAAACCAGCGGACGAGCCTCGATATCGTGGAGGGCTCGAATTGGGTATCCGCATCGAGAACAACGACGATATCGCCTTCCGCGCGAGCGAGGCCGAGGTTGACCGCTCTTGCCTTGCCGCCGTTCCGCGCCGTAATGAGCGTTACCTGGGGATCGCCCGGAAAACAGGTGCGCACGACATCCGAGGTGCCATCGGACGAACCGTCGTCGATAACAAAAACACTCAAATCCCGGTGCGTGCTGGCCAGGATCCGCCGGACGGACGAGCCGATGACCTTCGCCTCGTTGAAGGCCGGAATAATCACCGAGACCGAAAGGTCCTCCGCATCCGAAGGGGGCTGCTTTTTCCTCTCGCGCGCCCTGCCAGCCAGAGCCAGCCCGCACAGAAGGGCTAGCCTGCCGACGCCAAGCGCGATTGCCAGCACAAACATCGCGGTGAGGCCATCCTGCAGCCAGCTCCAAGTAAAGAACACATACCGGTTCAAGGCGGCCGGGCCCGTCTCCTCCGAGGGAACCGGCGGCATCGCTTGATCCCTGGTCATATTGGCGAGTTCAGAAACGGTGGCAAACTGAAGCCCCTTGTCGCGAAGACCGTCGATGATTTTCGGCAGCGCCAAGACTGTCCGCCAGCGGTCACCCCCGCCATCGTGCAAGAGGACAACTTGCCCGCGCTTTTCGGGATCTGGGTCGGTCGCCTGCGCGATGACCTTTTTAATCATGTCCTCGGGGGTGACATTCAGCCGCCAATCGTCCGGATCGACCTTGAGCCCAACCGTGAAATAGCCAAGGCGCTCGGCAACCTGCATCGGTGCGATTTCTTGCGCCGTCGAGGGTTCCGCATCCCCGAAATAAGGCGGCCGGAACAGCCTCGTCGAACGGCCTGTGAGCGCCTCTATCAGGCGCTGCGTCGCATTGAGTTCAATGCCAGCCACGCTATCCGGGGTTTCGCCCAGATTGGGGTGCGTGAAGGTATGATTGCCGAGATCGTGCCCCTCGGCGAGGATACGCTGAACGAGCCTCGGATTGGTTGCGCCATTCTCTCCGATTATGAAAAAGGTCGCGTGAACACCCTTCTCCTTAAGGATGTCGAGGATTTTCGGAGTCCATTCGGCGCTGGGACCATCGTCGAAGGTAAGAGCGACTTTTCCAGGCATCTCTCCAACGCGGCGTATCACGAAGGAGGCGGGCATTTTTGTGTAGGTTTCAGCGGTTATCGTTGCATTTGCGTCGTCAACCTTGAATTCGCGGGCGCCTGGCGAAGGCTCGGCCGCGATATGCAAGATCTCGCCCCGGCCAATGAAGTTCACGTCGTTTGTGGGCGTGATCGTCGCCAGCGAAGCCGGCGGCGGCGCGTTATAGGCGCGCGGAAGCAGCTGCCAAATGGACGGATCCTCCGCCCCGAGGCGCCAAAGCGCGTAACCGGCCGGGCGGTATTTGTCGGCAGCCCGCAAATGGTTGTATCCCGTGACCGCATCGAGAAACCAAACCCGATGCGTTTTGCCGCCGTCGCCATACGAAAAGCGGGGATTGAGGGTCGCCGGATCGAGCTCGACCGTTGCCTTGGCGTCCCGCGCCGCCAGCATGACCTCCTGGAAAGTGATGTCGTCGGCTTGCGCCTCGCCTTCCGCCCAATCGTAACCGTAATTGCCGATCGCCACGATGGTGTGAGCCGGATCGAGTTCGCGCATCCGTGCCGAAAGGCGCGTCGAAAACCAGGATTGCGAACCGACGGGGCCCGGATCGCCCGACGCCCAGTGCTCGTCGTAGCCCATCAACATGAGAAAATCGCAGTGCTTCGCGTAGGCCTTGTAGTTCCAGGAGGGATCGTCGAAAGGTACCGCAACCGTGACCAGCCAGCCCCTCGGTTTGAAGGCGGCGCTCAGTTCGGCGATAAACGTCAGCACATCTCTATGAGCGGTGTCGGGGAACTGCTCGAAGTCGATCGTGACGCCCTGAAGATTATTCGCTTCGAGGAACTTCGTAATGCCTTCGATGCGGTCGCGTCTCTTGGCCGGATCGGAAAGCATGGCCGCAAGACCGGCGCCGTTCCACTGATAGGCCGAGGAGTTTTGAATCATCGCGAGAATGGCCGCGGAGGGCTTTTCCCGCCGGATCAACTCAAGCGCTTTGTCATCCATCGTGACCTTCAGGTCCATGGAATCGCCCAGAAGATAAAGCCAGCTAGCGACCACCCAGTCGAGGTGCTGAACGTTATTTCGAAGCGACGCAAAGCTGGCGTCGTCCCAGTTCGCGTAAAAGCCGATGGTGAGCGGTTTTTCCCGCCGCTCGACCGTAACTTTCACGCCCTTCGCCTTTGCAGCGGCCATGGTTAGCGGATGCATGGACGGCGCATATTTGCTCCGGTGCGACTGCGCTTTTTTCGCGAGGTTGCGCACGGTCGGCAGCAGGTGCCGGATTTTCGCAACATCGTTCAACATTGAATAGCGCTGGCCCGGCGATGCCTGCAGGGTTTCCGGAAACGACCGGAAGAAGAACAGGCTCGACAGGAAAACGATGCCCGCCACCGTGCTCATAACGGCAAGCACCCACGCAACGCGTGAAAGATGCGTGGCCCGGCGGTTCTTCGGATCGAAAAAAATTGGCTTTTGTATCATTCAGCGTTGCGAGGTTTGGAAGGTCGCCGTTTCAAGAACCCCGGCAAAGCTGGAGGCAGGGTACTATTACCCAGTGCTTCCCGGCCTGCCGCCAGAGACAGGCGAAGTTCAAAATGAAGCCCCGCCGCAGTCCGAAGCTACCAATAAGCTTCGTGAGATGAACGCAAGCTGTACAGCCCCAACCGGCATTCGCCAAGACCCTTTGGGGGCCGGACCGGTTTTCAAGCCGGCGGTGTTGCCCAAATCGGCAAGCGGCTCGGAGAAAGCGGGCGCCGGTTTCACACCCGGGAAGCAAGTTGGGTAGGCGAAAATCGCCAAAAACTAGGCCGGATGCGGCACGAAAATATGGAAACCCGCCCGTTTATCGATCCCGCGTTAACCTCGGCCATGCCTGCGCCGGCGCCCTTCGCGCGCATTCCGTCCTTGCATGTCGCAATCCGGTCCAGTGATGTCACCCGGCTAAGCGCGGGCTTCAGCCTGGACTTGGTCGAGAAAAACCTTGCACATCACCTCGTTTCCCGAGCCGAGGTACTCCACACTGTGAAACGACATGATGCGGGACGTTGCGATGCCGCGCCCGTGCGGATCGGTGGCCCGCTCCGGCGAGAGTTCGATATACTTGTTCCAATCGAACCCCTTCCCTTCGTCTTCGATCTGAACCGCGACCTCGTGCTTCGAGGCCTTGAAGGTGAGGTGGGCAGCTTTCTCGCGGTGCTCAGGACTTGCTAGCCTCCGTTCAACTTCTTGCAGCCAGCACCCGCTTAAGAGGAGTTTGGTCTTTTCCGCGTATGTGATGCCGAGATTACCATGTTCTATGGCATTAATGAGTAACTCATTGAGGCCGAATACAACCCGCTCCGGTTCCGGGAAGCAGTTGGCGATGTAATAAGCGAGGGTCTTTGCCTCTTCCAAGGTCTGGAAACGGAAGGTCGATTGCTCCATCAGGCCAAGCATGCGGCGTTGGCTGCGTACTTCTTCCTTCATTACGCTTTTGGTCTGACTGTCGCGCAGTGCCGATTTTAGAATACTAATGAACATTGCATCGTCATAGGGCTTTGTCAGGTAATAATAGACACCGGCATTAATGCCTTGCAGGATTTGTTCCGTTGCCGCCGCCGCTGTCTGCATAATGACAGGAATATCCTGAAATTTCTTGTCAGCTTTGATGCGAGCCAGAAATGTCATGCCATCCATATTCGGCATCATGCGGTCAAGAACGATCACGTCTACGTCCGGATGTTCTTCGAGCTTCTGCAACGCTATCAGCCCGTCTTCGGCTGGGATGGAACGGAAGCCCAGTCCGGCGATATAAATGCTCATAAGGTCGAGGTTCATTTCTTCGTCGTCGACCGTAAGAATCTTGGCTTGATGCGCCATGTTAGCTCGCTCGCTGTTCTTCGTTCCGTGGAATGGTGAAGTGGAAAGCCGCGCCCTTGGGGCTTCTGTTTTCCGCCCAGATTATCCCGCCATGCGCCGCTACGATCTCCCGGCAGATCGAAAGCCCAAGCCCGGTGCCGCCAGCACCGGTTTTGCTTTTGCTGCTCTGGATAAATTTTTCGAACACCGTTTCCAACTCGGCTTCGGGAATGCCTGTGCCCTCATCGGCAACGGAGCAGCAAAGGGCTCCAGCGCCTCTGGACGAGGGGCAGTCCGAAAGGCTGATCCCAATCTCGCCGCCCTTGGGAGAAACCTTGATCGCATTCGAAACGAGGTTAATCAGAACCTGCACCATTCGAAGTTTATCGAATGCAGCGCTTGTGCTTTTTGTTGTAATTTCCGTCGATAAAGTAAGCTTATTTTCCTTGAGTAGCGGGTCTAGTTCAATTTGTATATGATCGAGAACGTCTGAGAAATCGCCATTGGCTTTATTAAACACCATTTTACCGGCTTCAAGCTTGGCCATGTCGAGAAGATTATTTAACAAGCCAAGCAAGCGTTCGCCGGCGATCTGAACGTTCTTGAAGTATTTTTGGAGCGTCGCAAACTCCGTTCCGCCAACGCCTCCCGCCCCGAGCTTGGCGTAACTGAGGATCGCATGCATCGGCGTGCGCAATTCGTGCGACATATTCGAGAGAAATTCCGATTTCGATTTTAGCGCCCGCTCCGCTATTTCCTTTTGTAGGATCAATACCCTTGTTTGCTCCTCCACCTGGAGCTTAAGCGCCTTCTTCTTGATCGCGTTCTCGCGGAAAACATCGACCGCCCGTGCAATTTCGCCGAGCTCGGTTGCCTCGTTCATGCCGGCCGGAAGAATGTCGAGATCGCCCTTCGCGAGGGAGGAGATTTGCTTCGTAAGCTCTGAAATCGGTTTCGAAATCGAACGGCCGGCGATATAGCTCACGGCAGCGATGAAACATAACAAGGCGATCAGAAAACTGCCATGGATCAGTAGACGGTGCCGGAAAGCCGCGTCGACGTCGTCGATGTAAATGCCGGTACCAATCAAGGCGCCAAGTTCCGGAACGTTTTGTATGAGCGAGAGCTTCGGCGTTATTCGTCCGCGCACGCCCTTCTCCATCGGATAATCGATGAAGCCGGTGCCGGAAGGGCTCTTCGCGATGGCAATATATTTCGGAACTTGTTTAACTCCGTTGGAGTAAACCACGTTTAAGCGGTTTTGGCCTATTTTCGTGGGATCGATATGGCTAAGCCCGACGCCCTCGTGGCTATAGGCGAAAACGTAGTTTTCCTGTCCCGCGTCTTTGAAGCGGGCAGCTTGGACCGCTTTGAAGAATGCACTCCGGCCGGACTGGCTCGCCGATCCGCCGGAAGCGTTCATCTCCGCGCGGGCGATTGAGAGCGTGAGCTGCAAAAGATGCTCAAGCTGGACGCGGCGGTCATCGAGCATCTGCTCGCGCAGCGACCAAAGCGCAATGCCGAGCGAAACCAGGATCCCGAACGCGGCCAAGGCCAGGATTAGATAGACACGAACTTCGATCTTCAGCCGGGCGAGCAAAGCAATCGGCCTCTACGTTAGGTTGTGCTTTGCCATTTATGCCCGGCGTCCGTAAAGATCGGGTTACGACGCTGGCCTGCGGTTGAGCCTCCGCTAATGCAATGTCCCTGAAATTCTTGCTGGAAGCGGGAGCCGGTATGCATTCAGAGCCGCGGAACTCACAGATCGCGGAAGGATTTTCTGTGAACCGCCCGATTGATGGATATCAAGGAAATGCCGCCAACCTTGTGCGCGCAATAGAAAATTCCGAGCCAGCTCAGGGCCGGAGCATTCTCTCAGGCCGCCTTTCTACTCTCTGAAGAGGTTACATCATGCAAGTTCCACTTCAAGTTGCCTTCGACGGCGTTCAGCATTCCGATGCAGTTGAGGCGCGCATCAAGGAAGAGGTCGAGAAGCTTGAGCAGTTTCATGGACGCATCGTGAGCGCGAAGATCGTTGTCGCGAAGCCGCAACGGCGGCATCACAAGGGCGATACCTTTCACGTCCGTATCCTTCTGGTGGTTCCCGATGCGCCCGATATCGCGGTGAGCCGCGAGCCCGCCGCGACAGGCGCGCATGAGGACGTTTACGTGACAATCCGCGACGCGTTCAAGGCCGCACGCCGTCAACTGCAAGACGTAGCCCGGAAGCAGGAAGGGGCGTGAGTGCTTCCCGCGGAGGGGCTGCCGTCCATTCGCCGCGGTGCATTCGCTTCTGAACTGGGGAGGAATTGATTAACTCTCCGGGGCGCAATGGCATTCAATGGGCCGGAAAGCGCTATTGGGGGCTTCCGGTCCGCAGTATGATGTCAATTCCAGAAGGGGGCATAGATCGTTCGGGATTGGAGCACGTCATGAACCCTAAGCAGTTGTTCGCTTGGTCCGCGCTGACATTGTTTTGCATCTTCTGCAGCTCCGCGCTAGCACTGGACGAAATATCCGGACACGCTGGACAGAACCCTGCACAAATAACGATCCTCTACGATGCTTTCGGAAAAATCCCGGCGATGCAAAAGGACTGGGGCTTTTCTGCTCTAATAGAGTATGGCGGAAAGAGAATTTTATTCGATACCGGCAACAACGCCGACATTTTTGCACACAACGTGCAAGCAAAGGGCATCGACCTAACCAAGCTCGACTTTGCTATTGTCTCCCATCGCCACGGCGATCATGCGAGCGGCCTGAACTATCTCTTAAAGGTCAACCCGTCGGTTAAGATATATGTGCCGCAAGAGAACTTCGGGGTGTTCGGAGCGGCATTACCCGGCACGTTCTACAAGCGCAACGAGTCCCTGCCCTCGGAGATGCGCTATTTTGATGGGAATCCACCCAACCGGCTTCGCTTCGGTAGCCCCTGGCCCGGCGCGAACTTTTCATGGGTGAGTGAGACGACCGAAATTGCGCCCGGTTTTCGCTTGATCCTATTGAATGGCAAATGGGGCGTAGACCTTGAGGTGAAGGAAATCTCGCTCGCTATCGACACGCCAGACGGCACCGTGCTCATTGTGGGCTGCAGTCATCCAACGATCCAAGCGATTGTGGAAGCCGCGAAGGCGGCCGCCGGCAAGCCGATCCATCTCGTCTTGGGCGGCCTGCATCTTCTCCCCGCCAAGGAGGATCAGATCAAATCCATCGCCGCCTCGCTTCGCGATAGCTGGAAGGTAGCTTTCATCGCTCCTTCCCATTGCACTGGCGAGCCTGCATTTGCAGCCCTCATGGAAAGTTTCGGCAATAATTATATCTATGCCGGCCTTGGCTCGACCGTCGTTCTCGGTCCAAAGATCACGGTGAAGGCAGAGGCAGGGCAGCCTGTGCAGCGCGCCATGGACGCAGACGACTATCGCAGCTACCGGCTGGCCCTTATGGAAGGCCCAATGCGCGCCTTGCTTGGTAAAGCGCCCCGCTTGGCATCGGCGCCCTAAAGCTGCAGCGCTTTATCCCGCTGCGCCTTATAGTATTTCTTCACCAGCAGATTGCGCTTCAGCCGCGAGAGGTGGTCGATAAAGAGCACGCCGTCCAGATGATCGATCTCATGCTGAACCACGGTGGCGAGCAGGTCCTGGAAATCCTCCTCGCGCTGCCGGCCTTCGATATCCACATAGCGCACGCGCACCAAGGCCGGCCGCTCGATCTCCGCGTACATGTCTGGGATCGATAGGCAGCCCTCCTCATGTACGCGCGGCGTATCGCCCATCGAAACGATCTCCGGGTTGATGAGCAGCTTCGGGTTTCGGGGCTCGTCCTCGCCGCGAACCGTATCGACGACAAGCATCCGCCTCAAGACGCCCACCTGCACGGCGGCAAGGCCGATGCCGGGCGCCGCGTACATAGTTTCGAGCATGTCGTTAAGGAACGTGCGCTCGCTCTCGCCGACGGTTTCCACCGGCCGGGACTTCTCGCGCAAGATCGGGTCGGGCAGCTTTATTATAGGCAATTTTGACATGCGAAGCAGATAAGCGAAGGCCGGGCTCCGGTCAACGCTTCCGTCGCGAAATTACACCGGCTCCGACACCGCCCGCCGGCATCCCGCGCGCGCTGCGGCGCATAGTACCGCTGCGCAGACACGGGATCATAAAGGGCCAGGCGTTCGAAACGATCCCGTGTCTGCAGAGCACCGCTTCGCGCTGCGCTGCGCACGTGATGACGTACCTATGCGCTCAACTAGGGTTCTTGTGGCGTTGAGCCCATTCATCGTATGTGCCCTTCTCATAGCCCTTTTCCCGCAGGAAGCGCAGCAGCATGAGCATCTTGCCGGGCTCGAGATAGCCCGCGCGCCCCAATTCCTGGCCGCGCATCGCGTCGCTTGGCTTGAAAAACTGGAATGAGGGCGTCGATTGGATGCCGTGTTTGAGGGAGAGTTCCTCCTCGGAAAGCGTTTCACCGTCGAAATCGGTTATTTGCCGCTTGCCTCGTAAGTTCAATTGCAGCAGGCCGAAATTATCCTGCAAATAGGCTGCGATATCCGGCCGTGCAAAGTTCTCCGCGTGCAAGCGTTTGCACCATGGACAGCCGCGCATTTCCCAAACGAGTGCGAAATTTTTCCCTGCCTTCATATTTTCGGCGAAGTCCGCCGCGAGGTTGCCGGATGTCTTCAGAAACCAGGGCTCGCCATAGAGGCCGTCGAGCTGGAGCTGAGGAGCGGCGTTCGCGGTGAGCGAGCCTGCAAAAAGCGATGCCCCTGCGGCCGCCACGAAGGCGCGCCTGGAGAGACGGAGGGGAGAGTTGTCATTACGGTGCGTCATTCTGCCTTCCCAAAAAGCGTATCCTCTTGCTGCGCTTATTGTCACATTCATATATCTTTAATAATGTGCCACCAGTATGACACTGCAACTTGGACGCGGACTTGAAACTGCATGACTATCGAGAAATACGAAACCATTGGCGACGAAGCGCTAATTTGCCCTCTGGGCGAGGGCTCGCCCGATCTCGACAAGATTATGCGCAATGCGTATCAAGCGAGCCATTTCTTGAAGGCGCTATCCCACGAAACAAGGCTGCTTCTGCTTTGCCTGCTGGCTGAAGGCGAACGCTCGGTGACGGACTTGGAAACCGTTCTGTCGCTTCGCCAGCCCGCTGTCTCTCAACAGCTTGCCCGTCTAAGGCTCGACGGGCTGGTTGTCACAAGGCGCGAGGGCAAAGTTATCTATTACAGCATCGCCAACGACGATATCAGGCGGGCAATCGTGCTGGTATATGAGATTTTCTGCCGGGAAAACAAGGAGTCGCGTACAGAGGGTCAATCCTGGCGCAACTAATGCCGGCTCCCGCCGAAACCTTCCCCAGTGTCATCCCACGCGCTGCGCGGCATCGCAATGGCGTTGCCCTTCGGGCCGCAGGACGGGTCCCCCACCGGCCGCGGGAGCGCGCAAATTTGGCATCTCCATCATGGCAATTGCCGGCCGGCAGCTTTACGTTGTACAACGCTTAAGCCCTGAAGCCATCGCGGAGGAATAAATTGTCGATGATCGTCGGATTGGCCGGAAGCCCGTCTGTGCCATCGCGGACACGGCTCATTGTTCAAACGGCGATAGAGCGCATCGGTGCGTCAGCCGGCGCGCAAACCCGGCTGGTGGATTTGGGCGAACTCGTGCCGGACCTTGGCATCCGCTCGCGCGCCGAAGCATCCGGCCGGGTGGAAGAGGCGCTTCGCCTGGTCGAGTCTGCCGATCTCTTGATCGTGGGCTCTCCCGTTTACAAAGGATCCTATACGGGTCTGCTTAAGCATCTGATCGATCTTATCAATTACCCCTCCCTGCTCGGAACGCCCGTTGGGCTGCTGGCTACGGGAGGAAGCGACCGCCACGCGCTTGTGGTCGAGTATCAACTCCGGCCGCTGTTCGCATTCTTCGGCGCGAAGACGCTTCCCACGGCTGTGTTCATCCCCGAAAAATCGATCCACAATGGATGGGTCGACGACGCGGCTTGCAGCGCCAGGCTCGATCAAATGATCGCCGAAGCGGTTCACGAACTGAGCCGCATGCGCGATATGCCTGCATCGGCCGCGGGCTAGCGGAACAAGGCTGAGGCGCAGCGAGGGAACCGTGAATCCGTTCGATCTTGCAGGCAAGGTTGCGATTGTAACCGGCGGCAATGGCGGCATCGGTTTCGGCATGGCCAGGGGCCTTGCCGGCGCCTCCGCGGCGATCCTGATCGTTGGCCGCAATGCGGATAAGAATGCGGCGGCCGTTGAAGAACTGACGCAAGCCGGCGCACGGGCCGGCGCGTTCGCCGCCGACGTTACGAAAGAGGCGGAGTGCGAGGCTATCGCCGCCGCTGCTTTGGAGCAATTCGGCCGGATCGATATTCTCATCAACAATGCCGGGGTCAATATCCGCAAGCAGCCCGAGGATTATACGCTCGACGAATGGCGCAGCGTGATGGATACCAACCTCACCAGCGCGTTCCTGTGCTCCAAGGCTGTCTACCCTGCGCTCAAGCGCGAGGGCGGCAAAATCGTCAATATCGGATCGATGCTGTCGATTTTCGGCGCAGCCTTCGCCACGCCTTACGCTGCGAGCAAGGGCGGCATCGTGCAGCTTACGAAGTCGCTGGCGAGCGCCTGGGCCAAGGACAAGATACAGGTCAATGCCGTTCTGCCGGGATGGATCGACACCGAGCTCACACGCGAGGCCCGCAAGTCGATCCCTATCCTTCATAGCAGGGTTATGATGCGCACGCCGGCGCGCCGTTGGGGCACGCCGGACGATCTCGCCGGCACCGCTGTTTTTCTCGCGAGCCGCGCCTCCGATTTCATCACGGGCGCTGCCATTCCGGTGGATGGCGGCTACGCCGCTGAGATTTAGCGCTTCGTGCATTCAGTCTGACGCAGCCGTCATTGCGAGGCGGCCTTGGCTGCCGCGGCGATCTAGAGCAGTATCGGTAACTTAAGTCTGGATTGCTTCGCTCGCAAGATTTGTGCCCCGCTCTAGGCCGGCGCCGCGCCGCCCCCGCAATCGTAACTGATTGCCTTGATGTTGCTGTTCAAGAACCGGGCGAGCTGCTTTGCTTCTTCGAGGCTCGTGCCGCGATAAAGATCGAGGCCGATCGAGCCCTTCAAATCCTCGATGCCTTCTTGCTTCGGCTGCAAGGCAACCCAGGGGGCGCCATCCTCGCGCAGCCGCACGGCAAATAAGTATTCGGCACTTTTTTTCATCGTATCGGCTACCCCTCGCTCTTGCCGCGAAACACGCGGCGGAACCCTGTTCTGGCGCGCTGTCCGGCCAAAAGGCCGAAGGCCTTAATCCGGAAACCGCCAAGAACAAAACAAGAACACGCTACCCTCGAACTCCCCGCGGCGCAAGCGATTTTGCGGCCCCCTGGTGCACCGGCGTGCCGTTAACCTTGTTTGTGCACGTAAGTTTAAGCGAGCTGCGCTTATTTTCCTAAAAACGGGCGGATTGAGCATGAGAGGGGGCCACAGCATGACATCGGCAGATTTCCTGCGATTTGTCATTATCCTTAGCCTCGGAGTCCTTGCCTTCATTACCTTTCTCGTGGCCGGCACAATTATCGGGCTCATGTGGCTCGATAGCTGGAGTTGCGGCGAGTGCAGGCAATATCCGGTTGGTATTTATATTTTGGGTTTGCTCGGCGTTCTACTCCTGATCTCCGTTGGAATAGAGGCCAGCGAGGCGCCGGAGCCTTGGGAGAAATGGATCAAGGCCAACCTAAATACGGTTGTCATCGGCGGCGTGAGCTGCGTTACTTTCATCCTCGTGATGAACTGGCAGGATTTCTAGAGCGGTTCCCGAAAAGTGTTACGCGGTTTTCGGACGAGAACCGCTCTCACTCAAAGTGTAGAGCCGATTCACCCGATTCGTTCGAATCGGGATCGGCTCTAGGGGACCGCATTTTTTCCTTGCGTTCCCGTTCGGCTGTCATGGCCGGGCCTGACCTGGCCATCCAGACTATCTTCGAAACGTCTCGCTTTTTTCTGCATGGCCGCATCAAGTGCGGCCATGACAAAAATGTGCGTCCGCCGCCCTTACGCGCGATTTAGCACGCGGCCGGCGATGGCGTCGAGCTTGGCGATGAGCGCCGGGTCGCGCGCTTCGGGCGCCGTGATGATGGCATGTTCGAGCGCGCGGTCCGAGCCGAGCGGGCATGCCTCATGCTCGCGCGGGAACTCTGCCGCGAGCCTAGCCACAAGCCGGCCGGCCTTATCCGAATTTGCCTTCATCACCCGAAGGATATCGGAAATATCCACATCGGTGTGATCGTCGTGCCAGCAGTCGAAATCGGTGACCATCGCAACCGTCGCGTAGCAAAGTTCGGCCTCGCGGGCGAGCTTGGCTTCGGGCATGTTGGTCATGCCGATCACGGCGCAGCCCCAGGATTTATAGAGAAATGACTCCGCCCGCGTCGAAAATTGCGGGCCTTCCATCACGAGATAGGTGCCGCCACGGCTATAGGGGATGCCTTCGGCTTCGGCTGCCGCGGCGACCCGGCCGGCAAGCGCGGGGCTGATCGGATCGGCCAGGGCCACATGCGCGACGCAGCCCGTGCCGAAGAAGGATTTCTCGCGGGCGATGGTGCGGTCGATGAATTGATCGACTATGACGAAGGTACCGGGCGGCAGGTCCTCGCGGAGCGATCCGCAGGCCGAGATGGACACGAGATCGGTCACGCCCACGCGCTTGAGCACATCGATATTCGCGCGGTAATTGATGGTTGAGGGCGAATAGATGTGGCCCGCCCCGTGGCGCGGCAGGAACGCGACCGGCAGGCCGCCGATCTCGCCCAAATGCACATCGGAGGACGGCTGCCCCCACGGCGAGGCGACGGCCTCTTTGCGCTTATTTTCCATGCCCGGGAGATCGTAAAGCCCTGAGCCGCCGATTATTCCCAAGAACGATTTCGTCATGGCTGCTTTCCCGTTAGCTCAGAGCGATCGCCCGGCCGGGAGGGGCATCCGCCACCTCCCGGCCGGGCGCCACGCAAAGCAGGATTTAATGGGCTTGCCAACGTTTTCTTCCGCTGCCGGTATATGGCGGTCAAAGCTTGGATAGTTCGGGGACTGCATTTTGACCCGTCCAGGCCATTTCGATCATGCAACAAAATTGTCTCGGCCGGACATTTGGCCAGTATGCTGTTCTGATCGAGCCATGTCGATAAAAGCCCGAAGGGCGGACGACATCCGCCTTTGCCGCGGATAATACAGAAGAAAGCCCGGAACCACGGGACACCAATCGCCCAACACTTGCATGAAGTGTCCCTCATTTATGGCGTCCCTTACGAAAGCTTCGAACACGAAAGCGAGACCCGCGCCAGACAGCGCTACATGGATTGTCGCGTCCTGATCACCTAGAGTGATGCGTCCCTTCACGTCGATTTCGAATTTTGTACCGTCCTTCTCCAATTTCCATTTGAGGTACCGTCCGCTCGGAAAGCGGCGGCGGATGCACTCATGTTGAAGGAGGTCGGGTGGTGAGATTGGAATCGGATGCTTCTCGAAATAACTGGGCGTTCCCACTATCGTCCAGCGTAGCGGCGGCCCGAGCCTCACGCCGACCATATCTTCCGGCACGGTTGCTTCCAGGCGGATTCCTGCGTCGAAACCAGCACCGACGATATCTACCAATCCGTCTTCCTCAACAATTTCCAGATTGATGCCGGGATAAGCCCCTACCAGGCGCGGGATTAAAGGGAGAACAAGAAGGCGCGCGGCGGCAAAGGAGCAGTTGATACGAACAGTTCCGGTTGGTCTTGCGCGGAAATTATTCATTTCCTCAAGCGCATCGCCCACGTCAACCAACGCGGGCTGAAGCCGCTCCAGCAGCCGGTGTCCAGCATCGGTCAGAGCGACACTGCGAGTCGTGCGGTTAAACAGGCTTACACCCAGCCTCTCCTCCAGCCCCCGGATGGCATGGCTGACGGCTGACGCGGACATGCCAACTTCAGCGGCAGTTTTCTGAAAACTGCCGTGGCGTGCCACCGCGGCAAAAACAAACAGATGAGAAAGATTGGGTTGGCTCATGATTGATGAAATCTTCTCATCAAATTATGCAGGATTTCAAGCTTGTCATGGAGCCACTGTTGATCAACTCTTGGGCGTGCCGGCATAGCCGCCGGCAACATCGCCCCGGTCAGTCAGTCTCAGCTTGCGCAAACTGCTTGAGATCCAACACCTGACGCGATGCGGATTATCACGCGCAATGAACTCACGCCGGGATGAGGGGAAAAATATGAGACTACGTCCGATCTTGATAATAGCGGGGATTATCGCACTGGGTTCTGGGCTGCGAGTCGCGCTGGCGGATGAACCCTACAGCTTTACCGCGCCGCTGAGTGCCTCCAGACTTCAGGTGCGGCTTCCCGCCGGCATTCTGCCGGTTCCCGCTGGCTTCACAAGGGAACAAATCGTTCGCGGGGACCGGATTTTTCATGGCGAAGAAGCACGCGGGCAATGCAGCCATTGTCATGGCGATGACGGGAGGGGGACGCCCAATGGCAACGATTTGACGACCGGGATGC
This sequence comes from Rhodomicrobium sp., assembly GCA_052148445.1. Lineage (GTDB taxonomy): Bacteria > Pseudomonadota > Alphaproteobacteria > Rhizobiales > Rhodomicrobiaceae > Rhodomicrobium. The sequence continues at coordinate 2,263 of JBKQIH010000188.1, read as the reverse complement.
GTATCTGGGGAGATGGCAGCGTCAGAATGATCAAAGAGAACCTCTTCCATAATATGGCGCTTGTGCCGGGCATGGACGGCGATCTGAAACCGGAAGATGTTGAAGCGGTCGCGGCGTATGTCTGGGCACTCGGGCGATACAATCAGACGCACCACCAATAGTCTGAAGATGATGCGGGCAAAGCCGGGCCCAGGTTCCCCAGCGAGGGCACTTCGCTTTATCGGCCGCCAGCAACCAGGAGTGGCGGTGCGCTCAACTCTTCCCCTTCAGGATGTTGACACTACCCGGGGTTCTGAGCGTCGCCTCCCGAATCTAAGATTCTCCAAATGGTTTGGCCGGCTGCGCTCGTGATCACGGGCGCCCTCCGGCGGTTTCTCAAGATATCAAGCCATCAGCTCGATATAATAGAGGGAATGAACCCATTTCATTTCCTCTTCGTCATCGGTAACTTTTTTCATACCCGGTGGAAGCTGCCGCATCGCGTATAGCGGGCCGAAATTGCCAATCGCAAAGGGCCGGCCATCGGCCTCCATGGCCAGTATCCATTCCTGACTTTGGATATCGGCCAGCGTCAGTTCAGCGGCATAGGCGTCGAGTGCTGAAAGACGCGCCGTCTTCGCCGTGGCCGGCGGGCTCGCGGCTGCGATAATATCGTGAAGCAGCGGGCCCTTGCCCACCATATCGATGCCGTAGTTGTTCGCCTGGACGGTTTTCTGGGGAAGGGCCGACAGATCGCTCGCTGTGAAAGTGCGCGCTTTTTCGAAGCTTATGTTATTGTGATCGAAAAAGCGGTCGCGCGTAGCGTCGAATGGCGCGCGGTTGGGCGAGCCGGCGAGGCCGCCGATCGTTAAAATCGTAATCCCCCCCGTACAGGCAGGTTCTGCGCGCGCGGATGCGAAAGCGGGCAGCATAGCGCCCGCGGCAATACCGAATAGGCTCCGGCGGCGCAATAAAGGCATTGAGATCATGTGTCCTCTCCACATCGGCCGATAATGGCGCTACCTTAGCGCTCAACCGCGTCATAAGGCAGCCCGCAAAAAATGCAAAACGGTTCCGCGCCGGCCCAATCGCACCTATATGATGGCGGCTGCATAGCCTTCGTCCGGCCGCCGGACGTTGCCGCGGTTCGATTAGGAAAGTCCATGAAAAGCGAAATGCCCTTAGATTATTTCGGAGATGCCCGTCAGATCGCGGTTGAGCGCGCTTTGGCGGAGTTCCGCGCGGCAAGGCCGGTGGCCATCCGGTCCGGGGATTCGCTTGCTCTTGCATTTCCCGTCGAAGGGCTGACGGAGAAGCAAATCCATTTCCTTCAGGCGGCGGGCCGTAACGCGCGCCTGATAATTCCAGGGGAGAAGGCGAGGTCGTCCGCGGTTTGGGAAGACGAAGCCGCTGCCGTCCGGCTCAATCCGCTTTCGCTCGAAACCATCGAGGCTTACACCACGCATTTGCACGACGCGGGCAACGGAGCCGGGTTTTATCGCGCCGTTCTGGTCGCGCCCGACCGGGCCGAGATTGCGGCGCTTGCACTTGCAAATCTTTCGCTGCTGCTGCCGGCGGTCCTCGTGGCCGATGCGGGCGCGGCCGATTTGGAACGTCTGCCGGTGCTTTCGGCCGAGGCGCAGGATATCTTGGCATTCCGCGACCATGAAGCGAAGTCGCTCAAGATCATCGCCCGCACCTTGGTGCCGCTGGAGGGTGCGGGCCAATGCGAATTCGCGGTCTTCCGCGGCGGGGACGGCTTTCGCGATCAGATCGCGGTTATCGTTGGCGATCCCTCGCCGAAACGCCCGGTGCTGGTGCGTATCCATTCCGCTTGTCTCACCGGCGATCTGTTCGGCAGCCTCAAATGCGATTGCGGCGACCAGTTGCGCGGCACGGTTCAAGCCATGGCCGCGGAGGGCGGCGGCATCGTGCTGTACCTCGACCAGGAAGGGCGCGGCAACGGCATTGCCAATAAAATCAGGGCCTATTGCCTGCAGGAAGAGGGCTTCGACACCTACGACGCCGACGAGATCTTGGGCTTCGGCCAGGATCAGCGGCGCTTCGATTTCGCGGCAGGGATGCTGAAGCAGCTCGGCTTTACCTCGGTGCGGCTTCTGACTAACAATCCACGGAAGATCGCCGCGCTGCGCGACGCGGGCCTCGATGTCGTTTCGTCGCATCGCCTGCTCGGGCGGCAGACGGCGCATAATGCGAAATATCTCGCCGCCAAGCGCGACAAGGGCGGGCATCTGTTGGGCGATACCGCGCTCGACGGGATGGA
>JBKQIH010000187.1:0-6145 GCA_052148445.1 Rhodomicrobium sp. | reverse complement strand
CAGTGGCGAATATGCCTCAAGTGCTCTTCCCGCTTGAGAAATTTTTGTTCCAAAAGCTCAGCTTCCGCCAGGCGATTCGCCCAATTTCTCCCCCCTCGTACGCCTATTGGCCCGCATCGGCTAGAATCTCGCGCCGTCCCGTCCGGCCCGGTGCGCCGACGATTCCCTCTTCCTCCATGCGCTCGATCAGCGACGCCGCGCGGTTATAGCCGATGTTGAGGCGCCGCTGGAGGTAGCTCGTCGTCGGCTTCCGGTCCTTCAAGACGATCTCCACCGCTTGGCCGTAGAGATCGCCATCGCCGTTCGCTTTGGAAGGCGCGGCATCCTCGAAGCCGTCGCTGTCCTCCAAGATGTCATCGCGATAGGAGGGGAACCCTTGCGCCTTTAGATGCCGCGCGACCGCTTCGACCTCCTCGTCCGAGACGAAGGGCCCATGCGCACGCACAATGCGCCCGCCCGAGGCCATGTAGAGCATATCGCCCGCCCCTAGCAGCTGCTCGGCGCCTTGCTCGCCAATAATGGTGCGGCTGTCGATTTTCGAGGTAACCTGGAAGCTGATACGGCTTGGAAAGTTCGCTTTGATCGTGCCGGTTACCACGTCGACGCTCGGGCGCTGCGTTGCCATAATGAGGTGGATGCCCGCCGCGCGCGCCATCTGCGACAGGCGCTGCACCGCGAATTCCACGTCCTTGCCTGCGCACATCATCAGATCCGCCATCTCGTCGATCACGATAACAAGATAGGGCATGGAAACCGGGTCGATGATTTCTTCCTCTTCCATCGGCTCACCGGTGATGGGATGGAAGCCCGTCTGGATCGTGCGCCGGAGCGGCTGGCCCCTGAGCTGCGCCGCGGCCACCCGCGCATTGTAGGCGGTCACGTTGCGCACGCCCAGCTTGCTCATGCGCTCATAGCGCGAATTCATCTCCTTGACGGCCCATTTCAGCGCGGTAACGGCTTTTTTGGGATCGGTGACCACCGGCGCGAGCAAATGCGGGATGCCATCGTAAGCCGAAAGCTCCAGCATCTTCGGATCGATCATGATGAAGTTGCATTGGCTGGGCGGGAGCCTGAACAGCAAAGAGAGGATCATGGCGTTGATCCCCACCGATTTGCCCGAGCCGGTCGTTCCGGCGATGAGAAGGTGCGGCATGCGGGCAAGATCGACGGCAATCGGTTCGCCGCCGATGGACTTGCCCAGCGCGAGCGGCAGCGCAGCTTGAGAATTCTGGAAAGCGGTCGATTCCAGTATCGCTCTTAAAGAGACGATCTCGCGTTTGGGGTTCGGAAGCTCGATGCCAATGGCATCGCGGCCCGGAACCACGGCGATGCGCGCCGAGACCGCACTCATGGACCGCGCGATGTCGTCGGCGAGCCCGGCCACGCGCGACGATTTGGTGCCGCGCGCCGGTTCCAGCTCGAAAAGCGTGATGACCGGACCGGGGTAGATCCCAGAGATCCGCCCCTTGACGCCAAAATCGCCGAGCACACCCATCAGGGCGGCCGCGCGCTGCATGAGCAGCGGGTCGGCCGCGTCCCGCTTGTATTGCACTTCGGGCGCCGGCGCGAGCAGCGAGAGGGCCGGCAGAGCCGCGCAAAAGTCTTCCGTTCCGTCCTCGTCCTCTTCTTGTTCCACCTCCCGCGCTTCAGGACGTCCAGCCGGGGCCGCCGGCTCTCCCTTGACGTAAATGAGCGGCTTGGCCGGCTTAATTCCATTGGCGACGCTTGTGAAGATCCGTTGCGCGCTGGCGTTAGCGGCTTTCGCCGCTTTGCCGGTCAAGCGGAGGAATGGCGACACCGGCGTTTGCTCCCCGGAGGCTTCTTCGCCGCCGCGATCTCCAGCAGGCGCGGGGCTACGGCTTGGACCGAAGAAGGGCTCAATGCGAAAATCGTCGCCGTCCACAGTTTCACTGGCACCGGAGCTGGCGCCAGTGCCAGAGGCGGTGCCGCGATCTGCGTGTGCGTGCTCGCCATAGTGCGAGGACTGGAATGCGGCAAGATCTTCCGCGGCGTTGATCGCCGAAGCCGTGCTTTCCTCCGCCGCAGCGGGGTTAGAGCCTGCCGCTCCCCACCTCGCAAAAGGCGAGGGCGCGCGATGTGCTGGGGCCTCTGCAACCTTTTGCGGCTTTCCGGCGGGTGCAGGAGAGAGAGACGGCTCGCTTTTGGCCCCGGACATCCAAAACTCGCGCGGCCCCGATGGCACAAGGGCCCGGTTGCGGGGAAACAACTGTTTGACCCAGCTCGTTGCCCTGTTTGCAGGGCGCTCATTTTGTTCAGGGGCGCCAAGCCCTTCCTTGAGCGGAGGCAGGCTTTCGTCCGCGCCCCCTTCAAAAGCGAGCGACAGATCGCGCACGCTCAATCCGCAAGCGCGCCATACGCACCAGGCACCGGCTATCAAGAAAAGCAGTGCAGAGATTGGCCACAGGACAATGGGTGGAACGATGGACGGCAATTTCGCGATGCGCCCCGCGGCAAAGTCTCCGGAAATGCCGCCGAGACCGGTGCCGGGAAGCCAGCCGGGCGGCGTATGCAAGCAAGCGAAAAATGCCGGAGCGAAGAGGAGCGCGCTGCCCCAATAAGCGAGCCTAACCTTCAAGCGCAGCGGCGAATAGCCGGTTGCGATATGAAACCCGAGTGCGGCAAGCGGGAACACGAACAGCGGCGAAGCCAAGCCGAAGCCGCCCATCATGGTATCGGCGAAGCTTGCGCCCCTGTAGCCAAGCCAATTGTGCGGCGGACTGACTGTCGCGTTGTTCGGGCTCGGGTCCTCGAAGGACCAGCTCACAAGGGCCAGCCAGCCGGCCGCGGCGAGGATAAGGAGCGAAAATCCAAGAACGCGCCAAGGCAAGCGGCGCAACTCCACCGCTACCGCTTTGGGCAAAAAGCGTGTCCGCATCGTTTGCATTGACGCACGCCACTCCACTCACGGGCCGTGCGTCACAGCAAGAATGACGCAAGGCGATCCAATGCTTCCCGCGTCGCATCGACCGGGTCTACCAGCGCAAGACGGGCATAATCCCTTGCCGGATTAGCCCCGCTAGCGTCCAGTTGAGCCAGAAAAGACCCAGGCAGAATTTTGACACCGCATCCTTTCCAAATGGTTACCGCGGCCTCTTCACCTCCGCCAAATTTTGCCAGATCGAGCCAGAGAAAAAAGCCTCCAGCCGGCCGGTAAAAACCCGGTAACGAACCAAGTTTCTCCGACGCCGCCGCAAACTTTTCGCGATAGAGCCCGCGGCTCGCCTCCACATGCGCCTCGTCTGCCCAAAGCGCCGCCGAAGCGTATTGGACCGGCAGCGGCACCTGCGGCGAGGTCACGTTGCGGTATTTGAAGTAGTCTTGAATAAAGGCGCCGTCGCCGGCGATGAACCCCGACCTGAGGCCTGGCGCGTTGGAACGTTTGGATAGCGAATTGAACGCGAGCACGCGTTGGAATCCGCCCATCCGGGCCGCAATTTGCAAAATGCCGGGCGGGGAAGCGTCCTCGTAAATTTCGGAATAGCATTCGTCGGAGAAAATATAGAAGCCGTGGGCGTGCGCCAGCGCGATGAGCCTTTCAAGATATGCTTCGGATGCAACGGCGCCTTGGGGATTGGCGGGCGAGGCAAGATAAATCGCGGCCGTGCGGCCGAGGAGTTCCGCGCCGAGGGCGTCGAGGTCCGGCAGAAATCCGGTGCCAGGGCCTGCCGTCAAAAGGATGGGCTCGATTCGGGACGTAAGCGCGGCCGCGTAATAAGCCTGGTAAAATGGGTTCGGCATGAGGACGGCCGGGCGCGCGTGTCCCTTGTACGCGATTGCAATCGACAATGCCGAAACCAAGCCCTCGCGCGTCCCGCAAAGCGGCAGAATGTGGCGCTCCGCATCTACGGTACCGGCGCCAAGCCCATAACGGCGTTCAAGCCAGGACGCAATGCATTGCCGAAGCTCCGGGATACCGGCAATAGGCGGATATTTGCCGAAGAGGGCCGGCTGCGCGGCGACGATGTCCCCGGCGAAGCTGGGAAAGCCGTGCCTAGGCTCGCCGATGGTCATATCGATGGCAGGCGCGCCGGGCCGTTCGTCGCCGAGGAGATCGCGCAGCCGCTGAAACGGCGATTGAATCGAAGAGAGGAGAGTGTCAGCCAAGTTCGTTTACACGCTTTGGTTCGAGTTCGCCAAGGCCCCCTCACCCCAACCCTCTCCCGGCAAGCTCGCCTTGGCGAGATTGCAACTTTTTCGTTGCCGCATCCGCTAGCGGATGCGGATAGGGAGAGGCAGGTTGTGGCGGTTATGTAATCGTTCCTTCTCCCGTGAGGGACAGGGCGAGGGGTGAGGCAATCTCTGTGCGGTTGGTATTACACTTTTTCCGGACGCACTCTAGCACCCCGGCCGGCGCAACGGAATCGCCTCCCACGAAAAAAAGCCCGGGATGCTATCCCGGGCTTAACAGCCTGCCGCCAGAGCGCTGTCAGGGAGGAGAAAACAGCGCTCTCCCGCAGGTCTGGGGGTGGCGCACTGCGCCACCCTCGTAACTTACATGTTGTAAGCGCGCTCGCCATGCTCGGCGATATCGAGACCCTCGCGTTCCGCTTCGGCGGAAACGCGCAGGCCGACGAGTGCCGAGATGATGAGGTAGACGATAAGGCTGCCAACCGCGGACCAGCAGACGGTGATCATGGCGTTCTTGAACTGGATCAGCACCTGCGCCCACATGTCGTAGTCGCCGATCGGGCAGTTGCTTGTCACCACGCCGTCCTTCACGGCGCATTTCGTGTAATCGACCACACCGGCGCCGCCATAGATGGGAGCGGCTACGATGCCTGTGCCGATTGCGCCGAGGAAGCCGCCGATGGCGTGAACGCCGAACACGTCGAGCGTGTCGTCATAGCCGAAGGCATGCTTGACGGCCGTGCAGAAGAAGAAGCACACCGCACCTGCGGCAAGGCCGAGGATCAGCGCACCCATCGGCCCGGCATAACCCGAAGCCGGCGTGACGGCGACGAGGCCGGCGACCACGCCCGATGCCAGGCCGAGCAGGCTCGGCTTGCCCTTGAACAGCCATTCGACGAGCAGCCAGGAAATGCCGGCCGCCGCGGTTGCGACGAAGGTGTTCCCCATCGCGAGCGTCGCGCCCGAATTCGCCTCGAGATTCGAACCGGCGTTGAAGCCGAACCAGCCGACCCAGAGGAGCGACGCGCCGACCATGGTGAGCGTCAGCGAATGCGGAGGCATCGCCTCTTTGCCGAAGCCGATCCGCCGTCCGAGCAAGAGCGCGCCCACAAAGCCCGCAACGCCGGCGTTGATGTGCACGACCGTGCCGCCGGCAAAGTCGAGCGCGCCCATCTGGAAGCCGTAACCGGATTTGGCCAGCGCCGCGTCATTGGCCGTCGCCAGATCGTTCGGGCCAGGATTGAACCAAACCGAGTGAGCGATCGGAATGTAAACGATCGTCAGCCAGAGGATGGCGAACAAAACGATGGCGGAGAATTTCATCCGCTCCGCGTAGCCGCCGATGGCAAGCGCCGTCGTGATGGCCGCGAAGGTCATCTGGAAGCAGACATAGACGAGTTCGTCGATGCCAACGCCAACCGAAAACGTCGATGCGGTGGCAAAAGTGGGGGTGTGCCCATCCGTCCCGTAGGTTAGGATCCCCCGCATGAACAGGCGGTCGAGCCCGCCAAGGAAGGGCGAAGTAAACCCGCTGCCTTCGGTGAACGCAAGGCTGTAGCCGTAAACGAACCACAGCACGCAAACGATGCACTGAATCACAAAGACCTGCGTGAGCATGGACAGCATGTTCTTCGTCCGCACCATGCCGCCGTAAAACAGCGCGAGGCCCGGAACGGTCATCATGAGCACGAGCAGGGACGATGTCATCATCCACGCATCGTCCGCCTTGTTCACCACCAAGTCGGGAGCCTTAACCGGCTCAGCCAGCGATGGTTCGACCATCATCGCTAGGGCCGCTGCGCCGGCAGCTCCCAATATAGCCACATTACGCCAAACATTCCTCATTCTCTTTCCCTTCTGGACTCTAAAGTGCATCAGCGTCTGTTTCGCCGGTACGGATGCGCACCGTCCGCTCGACCGGCAAGACAAAAATCTTGCCATCCCCGATCTGCCCCGTTTTTGCCACCGAACTTATGGCCTCGATGACCTTGTCGGC
>JBKQIH010000186.1:0-18635 GCA_052148445.1 Rhodomicrobium sp. | reverse complement strand
TTCCTCGAAACGGAGGACGGCGCGAGCCTGCTCGCCCTGGTGCGGCGCGCGCTCAATATCCTCAAAATCGAGGAGAAAAAGGACGCACGCAGCTTCGACGGCAATCCCGCCGCCAAGCTCTTGAAGGACAAAGAGGAGAAGTCGCTCAACACCGCAGTCAAGACCGTCGGCAAGGAGGTGCAAGCCGCGCTCGCCTCGGAAGATTTCGAGGCGGCCATGACAGCACTCGCCAAGCTGCGGGCGCCGGTCGACGCCTTCTTCGACAAGGTAACCGTCAACGCGGATCAGGCGGATATTCGCGAGAACCGGCTCACGCTGCTCGCGCAAATCCGAGCGCTCACGCTCGAAATCGCGGATTTCTCCAGGATCGAGGGATGACGCCCCCTAGGCGCTAACTTAGCGATGGACAGCGTAACGAAAGCCGGAATCTCCCCTCATCCTGTCCTTCTCCCCATGGGAGAAGGGACGTCGAGAGAACCGTACAGGATCGAAATCTATACGCGGCGATTGCAGCAGCGTTCCCTCTCCCAGTGGGTGAGGGACAGGGTGAGGGGCGATTCCGCCATTAAGTTAGCGCGTATGGGGTAGCCCCTCGCTTTGCGTCTCAGCGGTTCGTTCGCCGCGCTGCGCGATCAACGGCCCAGCGTTAGCGTCGCGTTGGCAGCCTCGCTCCAAAGCGTAACGTACTGGATTTTATTGCGGATAACGATCTGAATACCGCCCGCCACATCGTACTGCGCGTTGTAGAAGGATCCGGCGTAGGCATCCGGTCCCACTTGCCGGAGACGCGCCTGTTGTTCGAGGCTTCCCGAGGGGGTTGCGCATTGGGCCTGCACGGCGATGTCCGGACCGTTTTGAGAAAACACGGCGCGGCATCTGGCCGGCTCACGGCTGCCGCCGGAAAAAATCACCATGCCGCCGCCTCTCCAGAAGCCGGACAGATCGGTGGATTCGGTTTTTGCGACCGGAGCGGGCTCGCTCCTCGCCTGCGGGGCGGCGACGAGTGCCGCGAAGAGTACGATACCGAGAACGTTACCGAATGTTTTAAAAGGCGGCCTTTTTGACGGCTGCATGAGATTCCCTCCACGTTCGTTGACACCGCAGAAGATACATCGAAAATATCATATGTATAGGGAGACGAAACGCCGCTTCTGCGCCGCGGCGGACGCCAGCGGCAGCCTTTTCGGCCTCACAGCCCCTACTCCTTGCCCTTCGCGGCCTTTTCCGCGTCGCGTTCCTTCAGCGCATCGGCGCAGCTTGGTTGCAGCTCCGAAGCGTGGGTTCTGAGGCAAGCCTTGCGCCCCTCGCCCTTTTTCACATCCGCGCAGAATTTTTCGAGGTCGGCTCCGCAAGCCTTTTTCAATTTCACCTTGGCGTCGGCCATGCCGCTCAGCGAGACAAGCACCAGAACCGCGATAACACTTCCAAATACGCGCATTGCAATCTAGCTCCATCGTAACGGGAAGTTTTTAGGGTTTTGGGCTCTAAATCGCATTTCCCGCATTTTCAAGGCGCTTTCTTGAATTTCCATACCCCCTTGTGGAAGGATCGGCTCATGCGCAGCCTTAATTTAGTCAGAGTTACGATTGCCCTGCTTTTGCCGCTCGCGCTTTTGCCCGCGCGGGCAGAGGAAGCGAAACCGGCACCCGCGGCTGCCCAGCCGGCGGCGCCCGTCACGCAATTTCCCCCCGACAGCATCACGCAGCATACGATCGTGCTCGATGGCAAGCCGCTGGCCTATAGGGCGGTCGCGGGCACATTGCCGCTCAACGGCCCGAAAGGCGAGGTTGCGGCGAAGATCTTTTATGTCTCGTACACCGCCGAAAGCGGAGGCCCGCGCCCTGTCACGTTTGCCTTCAATGGCGGTCCCGGAGCGGCGGCGGCCTTTCTTCATCTCGGGGCGTTCGGACCGCGGATCGTGCCTTTCAAAGAAAATGGCGAAGCACCGGTAATTCCCGTCCGGCTTGCGGACAATCCCGATAGCTGGCTCACCTTCACCGATCTTGTATTCATCGATCCCGTGGGGACGGGATATAGCCGGGCGGCGTCCGGCGGAGCCGATGCCGAAAAGTCTTATTGGGGCGTCGAAAAAGACATCGACTCCATGGCCGAGGCTGTCCGGCTCTGGCTATCGCAGAACGGCCGCGAACTGGCTCCGGTTTATCTAGCGGGCGAAAGCTACGGCGGGTTCCGCGTCGCCGAACTTTCGAACCGCCTGCTTGGCATGGGGTTCTCTCTGCAAGGGGCGGTCATGGTCTCGCCCGCGCTCGAATTTTCCATGCTGCACGGCGACGATTACGCCATCCTGCCGCTTACTTTCGCGCTCCCTTCACTCGCCGCAGCGCACAGTGAGATGCGCGACGGTCCGAAATCGCCCCTCGACCCGGTTTACGAGGCGGAGAGCTATGCCCGCACCGGCTATCTTTTGCATCTCGCGGAGGGACTTAAACGGGACGATGCCGCCATCGCGGCTCTAGCGAAATATACCGGCCTCGACCCCGAAACAATCGCGAAACATCATGGCCGCGTGTCCGTGGGATTGTTCCGGCGCGAATATCTCAGGCGCTCGGACCGGGTGTTGAGCCTTTACGACGGGTCGGTCAGCGTACCGGTCCCGCGCCCGTCCGAGCGTATTCATTTCGATCCGATTCTCGATGGCGCTGTTACCGTGCTCGCACCGGCGGCGGCAACCTATATCGGCAATGAACTCGGCTTTAAGACGGGGCTCGAATATCGTCTGCTGAATCGTGAAGTGAGCGAGCATTGGAACTTCGGGTTAAAACCGGGCCAGCAAGGCTACGCCGGATCGCTCGGCAGCTTAGAGGAAGCCCGCGTCCATAATCCCGCGCTTAAGGTTTTCATCGCCCATGGCTATACCGATCTCGTCACGCCTTACGGCATGTCACGGTATTTGGTGGACCATCTGCGGCCGTTAGAGGGAGCCGCGCCCATTGATCTGCGCGTATACCGAGGCGGACACATGATGTATCTGCGTCCAGCCTCGCGAGCCGGGCTTACCAGCGACGCGCGCGGCTTTTATAATGCGGCGCCCGGCCGTTAGGAGTTCGCAGAAGCGCATTGGCTGCAAAAGGCGCCGGCATCGCCGCCGGTTTTAGGGCTGCGATAAACGCGCTTGCATCGCTACAACTCGACTATATTATCAAGCGCGAACCTCAGAGTGCGCGCGGATGATAAAGTTCATATATTTGGAGTTCGGATCCAAAAAGAAATATCAAACGGAATTGCGCTATAGCATATCCACATTGCTCGCCGAGATGCCCGGGGCGGCAGGAAATATCGTCGTCTACACAGATTGCCCGGCCGCGTACGCCGCTGACAGCCCCGCGATAGAAACGTGCGATGTGTCGCAGACGATGGGCGAGATGACCAACCATGGCCCCTATCACTTCAGGGCGAAGCCTTGTGTCGTGCTGCACGCGTTGCGCACCTACGGCTGCCCTTGCGTGTTTCTGGACACCGATACATACGTGAGACGCGGCTTCGCGCGGGCGATAAGGTCGAAGCTGGAACGCGGCGCGGTCATGGATTGCTATTTGCGCCGGCACCCGTTTCCGGAAAATACCGGTTTCGAGACGGTGCTCCCGAGCGGCATTGCCTATCGCTACGATCCCGAAACAGCCGTCATGTACAATAGCGGCGTTATAGGGGTTAGGCCCGAACATGCCGCCGCCATCGAGGACGCGATCGCTCTGATCGATGGGATCCTGCCCCTATCGTGCAAGCGCACACACGACCAGGAGCAATTTGCTGTCAACGAGGCTTTGCGGATTCATGGCTTCAGTATCGGCACGATCCATTGGACGCTGAAGCATTATTGTTCGAGATGGCAGAAACGGTATATGCACTGGCGTTTTGAAAGAATGGCCGATGCTGGCCCTGTTCCGGTTCAACCGCGCCGCCCCCGCATTTTCGTCAACAAGCCCATCGGATGGTGTTTTAAGCAAGCTTCGACACTTCTGAATTTGCCACCCAGCTTTGCGCAGGGGAGCGGCAGGCCGGCGCGCTGATTGACGGCCTTCGACGGCGCTGCCCCGACACGAAGAGGGCAGGCAAAACTCCCGCGCCTATGCAAGAAAGGCAGCGCGGGGCTGAGGAACGGGCTTGACCGCTGCCCCTCCTGCGGAAAACTCTGTGCATGCCGATTCGGACCACGGGGCTGCCTCGATGCCAAAAGCGATAACACGTATTCTGGGCCTTGATCCCGGCTTGTGCAATCTCGGCTGGGGTGTCGTCGATTGGGACGAGGCGCGGCTCGCCTTTGTCGCTTGCGGCACGATAAAAACGGACGCTGGCGATCCGATGGGCGTGAGGCTAACCGCGCTCTTCCTCGGGCTTGAGAAAGTGCTAGCGGCCTGGGCGCCGGGCGAAGCTGCCGTTGAGGAGACATTCGTCAACGGCAATGCACGCTCGGCCTTGAAGCTGGGCCAGGCGCGCGGGATTGCGCTGCTCGTTCCCGCCCGGCTCGGCCTCAGCGTCGCCGAATACGCGCCCAACTCCGTCAAGAAGACCGTCACCGGCACAGGCCATGCCGATAAGGCACAAATCCGGGCGATGATCCGCTACCTGCTGCCCAAAGCCGCGCCGGGGACGGCCGATGCAGCCGACGCGCTCGCGGTTGCAATCACCCATGCCCACCACCGCCGCGCGCGCGCGCTGACAGCGCGATATGCGGCGCTTGTGTAAAACTGAGGCGGGACCAGGCGGCGCGGGCCAGACTCGCGCTAGAGTGCGGCATGATTGGAAAACTACGCGGTACTGTCGACGCTGTTGGCGCGGATCATGCCCTTATCGATGTGGGCGGGGTCGGCTATGAGGTTGCCTGCTCGTCGCGGACGCTGGCCGCGCTCCCGCAGCCTGGCGAGCCAGTTACGCTCTCCATCGAGACGCATGTGCGCGAGGACGCGATAAAGCTTTACGGATTTTTGAGCGAGGCCGAGCGCGGCTGGTTCCGGCTGCTGCAAAGCGTGCAGGGGGTCGGCGCCAAGGTTGCGCTCTCGATCTTGAGCACGCTCGATGCGGGCCAGCTCGCAACGGCCATCGCGCTTCAGGACCGGGCGATGGTTACGCGCGCGCCGGGAGTAGGCCCCAAGGTTGCACTTCGTATCGTTAATGAGCTGAAGGACAAGGTGCCGCCGCTTGCGCTACCGGCAGCTGCGATGGCCGGTCAAGCCAACGGTGCACGGCCTTCCGCTGTGGTATCGCCTGCGGCCGAAGCGGTTTCCGCACTCGTCAATCTTGGCTATGCGCCGCTGCAAGCGAACGCTGCGATTTCCAGCGCCTTGCAGAAGGCGGGGGAGGAAGCGCGCACGGAGAACCTCATCCGCCTAGGGCTCAAGGAACTTGCCCGATAAAAGGGGTCCGGAAAAAGAGAGCGGTTTTTCCGGAAAGAAGGCAAGCCCCACGATTTAAGGACGGTGTGCGAAAGTTAAAAGGGGTAAGATAAATATATTTCCTGGAACCGCGCGAACAGCGCTGGGTGTCCTTTAACCTTTAACTTGAGAGATTACATTTCAGTAACTTCGCTCAACCGGCGCCTTGGCGGCGCCTCCTCCAAGCGAAGCGTGACAGGAGGCATACATGTCTTCCGATCTGGAACACGATACCTTCGGCGATACGGAGCACGAGGACCCCTTTTTTCTTCACGTCCCAGAAAATACGCTTGATAGCTGGTCGCTCTTCTACAGTGGCATCCTCATCGGCTTCGCCGGCGGCGCGCTTCCTTCCGCCGCACCGTGGCTGGCAGGCATCTTGATTGCCGCGGGATACGGGTTGACGGCGTTTACGTTGAAAGGTCCAAGCCGCCGCTTCGCAGGCGCCCTCCGTTTCGGCTTTGTACTCTCGGCCCTCTCGGGCGCCGCTCTCTTTGCCGGTGAGATCTTCGCTCCGAAGGTTACCCAGATCATCGTCGATGCCATGGGCAAACATCACCTTATCTTTGCCAGCATCGCTACAACGCCCTGGGTCCTCGGAGTGCTTAGATACGTCTATGCTCTATTGATGCAACGAAAGCGTCCCGCCTAACGCAGAAGCGGCGCGCTCCCTATGGGCATGGGAAGATCGAGAATCTGCTGCCTGCCTTGGGAGGCTAAGGCTTCTGCGCTATGGCTTTGCGCTTCTTGCGTGCAGGCTGGGGAGCCCTCGTTTCGGCGGAGGCCAAAAGCGCTTGAGCTTTCACCTGGATGGCGCGCTGATAGGCGTCGTAGCCGGCCATAAGCTCCGCGAAAAGCGCCCGCGCCGAGCGGTCGTCGCCAGCTTCGGTCAGGGTCACGTGATCGGGCGCTGCGAGCGGCGGCGAGAAAGAGGCCCAAGCATGAATCGAGCAGGGGCCGCCCATGTATTTTGCCCAATCCCAATAATACGCGCCGGTGGCGGCGGCGGCGCGCCGCTGCGCCGAACGGACGGCATCGAGGCGGGGCGGGGCATGCCAGCGAGCAAGGCGCTCGTCGGCGCGCCCAGTCAAGCGGCCATAGTCCGCAACCTCCTGGGAATTGAGCGCGCGGCAGACTTGTGCCGCCGAGGAACCGGCAAAGGCGGGCAGCCGCGCCGCATCCGGCGGCCCAACGAGCAAGATGGAGGCTTGCGGCGCCCACTCCTTGATGAGGCCTATGACAAGGCGCAGCAGGTTTTCGTATTGGTTGACGTCGAGCTGGTCGTCGAAGCCTTCGCGCGTGCCATATTGGAGGAGTATCAGTTCGGGATTGAGCTTGCGCAGATCGTTAGCTGCAAGGTCCTCGGTCCACTTTCCAAGGGCCGATACTGTCGCTTCGGGCAACCCCAAATTGCTGTAGGCGATGCCGGGCGTATTCGTTCCCGTCGCCACGGAGAGCACCGAAACCGGTCCGTCGCCGCGAGGTTTGACGAGAATCTCGCGCGAGCGGGCCGATATGCGGATCGCGGTTTCACTCGTTGCGTTCGCATAGGTTAGAACGGACTTGGTGTTGCCGTCCACGCTCACAAGAGCGGTTCCGGAGCCTGGCCCGGTGGCGAAGGTTACTTCGGCCCAATCGAAGGAACCTTGAGCGGCGGTGAAGCGCAGCCAGGCGTCGCTGGACGCCGAATTCATCCGGGCCCCGGTGATGCCGAACGGGCCTTGTGCTCCAGCGGCGGCACTTGCGAGCGTCCAATTACCGCCGTGCTCGGCCTGCATGCCGCGGACAGGGTAAAGGGCGGGCATCATAACGCCGCGGCCCGCGCTGCCGAAGCGGCCAATCAAACGCTCGCGCAATGGGCCCGCGAAGCGGTCGTAAGCGATACGATCGTCGCCGAAATGCAAAATCGTAACGGGCTGGGTACGCCGGCCCGAAGCCAGCGCCGCGAGGGCGGAATAGAAACTGGCAAGAGACTTTGCCGGGGGCAGGAGCGCCGGTTCGAACGCGGCGTTGGCCTCGACGCCCGTAGCGAAACGCGAGGGCGCCCCGGAAAGAGTGGGTTTGCGCTCCTCGACCGTGGAGAATGCGGTAAAAATCGAGGGCCCGACATCGGGCATGAGCTGACTCTGAAGGTTTGCCGCACCGAGTGCCGGCATTTGCAGGGACAGGAAGTTCGATTTGTAAGAACGGTTCAATGCCGGGGCGCCCTGTGTGCCGTTCGGCTGCACTGTGTCGCCAACATCGTCTTCTCCCCATCCGAAGCCGGGCAGGCAGCCCGGAAGGAGGGGCAAAAGAAGCAGGAAAAGCATACGCGCCCGGGCGGCCCGCTGCATGGAGCGCCAGAATTCCCGATAACGCGATTGACTGCCCTGCATATAAACTCCTGCGCAACAGGCGAACGTGCCGATAAAAAATCACTAATGCGATTGTGCGGGCTCGTTTCCGGGCCAGCGGAAATCGTCGGCCCGGCCTTCCTTGGCGGGCAAAGCTTCTCCTTTGCTCAAAACTTTGAAGTAGAGGCGTTCGGCCAGCGGGGTTTGCCTCTGGATTTCACGAATCGAGAAGTCGGTAACGGGCGAGATCACGGCAATAGAGGTGAGGCCGTTGCCAAGATCGGCGAGGATATATTCGCCCTGTTGGCCGGGCGCTCCTGCAAAGGCAGCCTGGTCGCGCCTTGCGGCGTCCTGCGCGGAGGAAGGCGTGGACGCAAGGAGTTCCGTCTTGAAGCCGCCATTCGCGCCGGCTTCCGGCTTGCTGCCCGTCTCCACTCTTTTTGAAGGCAAGGCGGGCCCATCGACTTTGCTATCGATTCCGGGTACCGTTTTCACCCTGGCGGAATTGCGGAAGCTTGGCGGAACGAGGCGCGCCTGCTCCTCTTCGTCGCCGGCCAGAGGAATGTTGCGCTGCGCGCGCGCCTGCGCGAGATCCCGGCGCAACGCACTCTCGACATAGCTTGCAAGCTTGCGGTTTCCAGCAGGCGTCAAGCCCTCGCCGTCGCCGTCGCGCAGGCGTTTCGTCTGCCCGGTTATGTCGGTTCCCCAAGCGCTATAGGCGCCGGATTGGTCGGTGAAACCGGCGGATGTTTCGATGAATTTGGCGCCGTTAATATAAGCGGCCTGGCGAAGCGTGTCGTTCAGGCTCGAAACGAAGACGTTGAAGCCGGGGCTGGCCATCACCGGCAGTCCCACCCAGTAAACCGCCACATTTGCGTTGCGCAGCTTCTTGGTGAGTTTTTCAGCTTCCTTGCCGTAGAGTTCCTTCCATTCATCGGAGCCGGGCTGCGCAAAGCCTGTCGCGGTCCTGAAGGATAGCCGGTCGTTCGTACCGAGGATCAGGATCGCGACGTGAACGGACGGCGTCCCAGCGAGCATGCGATCCACCGCGCCAAACAGGTCGGTTTGCCCCCGCATGAGCCCGTAGCTCCAGTGCGATAGATCGGCAACTTGAACGGAGCCTTCGCTTTTCAAAGCCTCCTGCAGCCCGGAGCTTAGGCCCGAACCCAGCCTGTCGCCGATGACGCGGACCTGATACCGGTCCGTCTGAGGGAAGGGCGTTATATAGCTCGACGAAAGGAGGGCAGTCCCTTGTGCATAGGCAGCGGCGCTGGAGATCAGCAAAAATATGGCCGGAAGGATAAGGCAGAGCCGCGCGGGACGCACAGCGCCTTCCGACCTGTCATTGCTGCCGCACGCGATGCAGAAGCTCAAAGCCCACCCCTCAAAATTTCCCCCGTTACCTTTTATTACAGAATGTGTCAGGATCAAGCCGCATCTCCGGACGCCCTTGGCCGCAGCTGCACAGATTCCCGCCGCACCGGCAAGTAACGCGCGAATTCCCGGTTTGTGCCCTGGCTATCGTTCTGCCGCCGAGCTGCCGAAATTCCGGCTGAAATGCGCCGCCTTGCCGGCTATATGCATTCCAGCATCCTCCGTTCCCATTGCAGCCAGGAACCTCGCCATGAGCAAGCCCATCCGCAAAGCCATATTTCCCGTCGCGGGCCTTGGAACCCGATTCCTTCCAGCCACCAAAGCGATGCCGAAAGAAATGCTGACGGTCGTGGACCGCCCCATCATCCAGCATGTGGCCGATGAGGCACGCACCGGCGGCATTGAGCACTTCATTTTCGTGACCGGGCGCAACAAGGGGGTCATCGAGGATCATTTCGACCGCCAATTCGAGCTGGAAGAAGTGTTGCGGCGCCGCAATAAGCAGGAGGAGCTTTTGAATCTGGAGCACCACCTGCCATTGCCGGGCGCGACGAGCTTTACACGCCAGCAGGAGCCGCTCGGCCTTGGGCACGCGGTCTGGTGCGCACACGACATCGCCGGCGAGGAGCCGTTCGCACTGCTGCTCCCGGACGTGATCGTTTTGCAGGAGGGCGAGAGCTGCCTCGGCCAAATGATCAAAGTCTACAACCGGCTTTGCGAGAAATACGGCGACAACGCCAAGATCAACATCGTCGCGGTGGAAGAGGCTGCACCGGAGGAGCTAAGCTCCTACGGTGTGGTTGGGCTTGAAAGCCAGGAGGACGACAGGCTTTGGCGTATCGAATCGATGGTGGAAAAGCCGGCTCCGGGAACCGCGCCCTCGAACCTCATCATTATGGGGCGATACATCCTGCAGCCGGAGATATTCGATATTCTCAAGCACCAGGAGCGTGGTGCAGGCAATGAAATCCAGCTCACCGATGCCATGAAAACGCTGATGCAGACTCAGATGTTCTTTGCCTATAAATTCCGGGGCAAGAGCTACGATTGCGGCTCGAAGCTTGGATTTTTGACCGCCAACGTTGCGTTTGCGCTCGCGCGGCCCGACCTTGGCCCAAAATTGGGCGAGGAGCTGAAAAAGCTTGCGGCTGAGCATGATGCCAAGCATGCTGGCGCGAAGAGCGCAAAAGCAGCCGAATAGCCCGGGGCCGGCGCCTCGATGGCGGCGCTTGCCTCGCACGCGGGAAATTCGATGAAAACGGCGCACGCCCTGAATTGGCGCAGCCGTTTCCGGGGGGATGGTAATGGGACAGCCTTTGGCGCGGATCGGCCGGGCCGGGAAACTTGCGGCAAACTTCGAGTCTGCCGCGGTGGCGGGACGCAGTCTCGATTGCGCCGTCGATGGATTGCAGGCGCTGCAAGAGGCGCTTGTGAACGGTCTTGCGGCCGATTTCGACAAGGCGGTCACGCTGATGCTTGGCTGCGAGGGCCGCGTTATCGTGACCGGCATGGGCAAAAGCGGCCATGTCGGGCAGAAGATAGCCGCCACGCTCTCCTCCACGGGCACGCCGGCTCAGTTCGTGCACCCCGCGGAGGCAAGCCACGGCGATCTCGGCATGATAACGGCGAAGGACATCGTTCTCGCCTTGTCCTGGTCGGGGGAGACGGGCGAACTCGCCAATTTGATCGGATATTCGAGGCGGTTCCGTGTGCCGCTCGTAGCCCTAACGTCGAGGCGCGAGAGTACCCTCGGCAAGGCGGCGGACATCGTATTGGCTCTCCCGCAAGTCAAGGAAGCGTGCCCTCATGGGCTTGCGCCGACAACCTCGACGCTGGTTCAGCTCGCGCTCGGGGATTGCCTTGCGATTGCCCTGCTTGAGGGCCGGGGCTTCACCGCGCTCGATTTCAAGGTTTTCCATCCGGGCGGCCAGCTCGGCGCCAATCTGAAGCATGTGGGCGACCTTATGCACCGGGGCGCCAGGCTGCCTATCGTGCCGGCGCATGAGCCTATGAGCACCGCGCTTGTCATCATGACGGAAAAGGCCTTCGGCTGCCTTGGCATCGTCGATGAAAACGGTAAGCTCGCCGGGATTTTGACCGACGGCGATTTGCGGCGGAACATGAAGCCCGGACTGCTCGACCGCACTGCCGGCGAAATCATGACGCGTGCGCCGAAGACCGTCACGTCGGATATGCTTGCGAGTGCAGCGCTTGAGATTATCAATTCATCGAAGATCACCGCGCTGTTTGTGGTCGACGGCGGCGTTCCGGCTGGCATCGTCCACATCCACGATTTGTTGCGCGCCGGCGTCGCATAGAGTCGCGCGCTCTCATTGAGATTCACCGTCGTTTTGAAGGGTGGCCAAGGCCGCCTCGCGATGACGGCCGGCGCTCTTTCAAAATGGCCTTTCCGCTTATGCGCTTGTCCCGCCGGGCGTTTCTGGCGTTTGGACGAGAGCGGCCTGCAAGCTAGCTTGGCTTGCTTCGGCAAGAAGCTTCTGGAAATCCTCCGAGGCCGCCTCGAACACGCCGAGCACGTCGTTTTGCTCTTTCGTTGCGCTTTTCTGCAACGCCTTCAGCTTCTTGTCTTGAGTCTCGTAAAACTTCACCTGTTTCTCGCCGAGTGGAGGCAGCTGCTTGACCGCGACGGCATAGAAATCGCGCGGCTCCAGCATAGGCACCTTATTGGCCAGCCGGTCATGGAGGGAGATCTGCGCCTCCGCGTCCCGGCCTGCTTCCTCCAAGCTATCCTGCAAAGCCTTTAAGTCGCCGGCATAGGCGTGGTGGAGAGTGAGAAGCACCGCCATCTCCTGCGCAAAAGCCTCGATCTTGCGGCCAATAGCCTGGAAGCTTCCCGTCATGATCGCGTTGGATTGGCTCAGGATGCGGCGCAGCGCCTCAGTGCTTTGGACACGCGCCGCGGCATATTTGCGGTGACGTTTGCCGAAGCCTGGGAATGGATCGTCGAACTTGTAGCCATCGAGCGCGGCGATAGCGGCGCCGCAAAGGCCGATGACGAAGAGGAAGACACTCATGAAGCTGTCGAACGCGAAGGGGTTTTGAACTGCCTTGGCGATGGCATCGCTCTCTTTTGCTTTCTCCCTGTCCACAGTTAGCGCCGGTGGCGGCGGCGGAGGAAGAACGGCAAGAGCCGGCTTCGGTGTCTTGCGTGGAAACGCCGCCTCGGAAGCCGGTTTACGCGTGCCCGGCACCGCGCTCGCCGGTTCGGGCTTCGGCGCGATGGGAGCCGCAGGTTCGGAGCTTGCCGTTGCGGCCTTGAAGTCCCGGTAATGCGCGCCGGTCAGGTTCACCGCGATCAGCGCGGCCGCCCCTGTCAGGCACAGAACGACGGCGCCAATCTTCGGCAGGAAGCCCCGCCGGTGCAACTGGGGCAGGACGATGCGGCCCAGGAGGAAGGCTGCCCCAACATTTGCAATCGCAAGCACCAAGGCCTCAAGCCAGCCGCCGAAGAGCCCTTGGTCGCTGCTATCGGCAAAAAGGACGCCGTTGATGCCGGCTTCCACAAGAATGAGGCTCGAGAGAATTCCAAAAGCGAGCACCGGCGACGATGGGTAATGCGCGTCGCGGACGAGGCGGTTTTCGGCTTTGAACGTCTCGAGATCGGCGAGGCGGCTTTTCTCTTCCCTCAAGCGGTCGGCAAGCAGGGGCCCATTGGCGATCAGGACCTTCTGCCGCTGGAACCGGATCTGCTGCAAATCGCCGTCGAGCTTGGGAGGCTGGCAGCGTTTCTCCTGCGCCTCGATTTTTTGGGCAAGCGCGTCGAGCTGCGCTTTGGCTTTGGCGTAATGCTTGTCGAGATCCTTTTGCAGGTGCCGCGCGATGTCTTCAAGGCCGGGAGGCGGGGGCTGAAAGCGCGCGGACGGCGGCGGTGCGGGCACATAGCGCTGCACGGCGTGCGGCGGCTCCGTGGTGCGGCGCGCTGGCACCGGGAAGCCAACGGCATTTGCGGATTCGTTGCCGTTTCGCTCCTCTGGCGGCCTTTGATCGATATCGCCGGACCGGTCGATAACGCGCTCGTCATCGTCCAGCCCAGTTTCTGGGTCCGCGGAGGTGCTCATGCTTTACTCAACAAATATTCTCTGAAACGGCATAAAAGCTATATCGGATCGGCGGCAAAGGAAAGTGTGCGTCCTTCTTGCATCGCGGTTTTCCCCCTATCGATGCGCGCGCGCCACGCCTCTTGCGGCTTTCAAGCCTTATGGTAATGCTTGTAGTACAGGGGAGAGCATTCTGAAGGGGAGTACCGGCATGACCATTCTCCGTGGCCTCGCGATTCTCGTGGCGCTTGTGCTAATTGCGCCGCGGATGGCCGAGGCCGGCGCGGCTTCCGGCGCAGAGCTTTCGCATTCGCAGTTCGTGCCGGTTGGGGACGTGCTCCATGGCGGGCGCTGTCCGCGCCTTTGCGTCGAGTGGTTCGACGGCTGCAATAATTGCACCTGCGGCAAAGGCAGGATCGACGTTTGCACCGAACGCGTTTGCAGATGGCACCGGCGCCCGCGCTGTGTGCGGCACGGCTTCTAGAGCACGATCCGCAAAAGCATGCGCTCAGGCTTGAGCCGGCCGTGGAAGCCGGCCCGCCCGTGCCCCAGCTAAGCCTTCGGCTCACGCTTCGTGCGTGGACAACAGCAAGCTCGTCTCGGAACTCGCGATGCCCTTCATCTCGCGGATGCGCCGCAGGGCCTTGTCGAAGGTATCGAGCCCGTCCGTCCTAAGCTCCACCACAAGGTCCCAGCGCCCGTTCGTCGTGTGAACGGCGGTCACCTCGGGAATACGCCGGAGCGCCGTTAAGATCGGTTCCGAGCGCTCGCCTTCGATTTCGATCATCATGATGGCGCGGACGCGCGCGCGCTCGGCCGCGGCGCTCGTCTTGATGGTAAAGCCCGCGATGGTCCCGTCCTCGATCAGCCGGTCGAGCCGTTTTTGAGCCGTTGCCCGGGACAGCCGCAGGATCGCCGCGATCGAAGCGACAGGCAGCCGGGCGTTTGCATGCAAGAGCGATAGCAGCTTCCGGTCCGTATCGTCCATGTCGATGCCTTGGCAGTTTGCTAACTTAATATAGCAGTTTGCTCAGAATATCGAATGCTTCAAGCAACTTGCAAACTGTAAGATGGGCAGAATCTGGGCGATTATTGTCGGGAGGTTACACCCAATCGCCACGGAAGCGAACGATGCCTAAAACGCCGACATTTCTTATGACCGACTCCAGCCACTTCGAGGTGTCGTACAAGATTAACCCTTGGATGACACCGGAAACTTGGCGGCGGGACGAGGCGTCGAACCGGGCGAAAGCGCGCGAGGCGCAGCGGCAATTAGCCGCCGCGTTGCGGCAAGCCGGAGCGCGGGTCACCATCATGGACGGCGTGCCGGGGCTGCCCGACATGGTCTTTCCTGCAAATGCCGCAGTCGTGTTCGATGGGCGCGCCATGGTCGCGCGCTTCCGCCATTATGAGCGGCAGGGCGAGGAGCGTCATTTCTTCAGCACGCTCATGGGCCTCAAGGAACAGGGCCTGTTGACGGATGTGACGCGGGCCCCGAAGAATTGCTGGCAGGAAGGCGCCGGCGATTGCATCTGGGATGCATCGCGGCAGCTGTTCTGGGCCGGTTTCGGGCCGCGCTCTTCCTTCGAGGCGGTTGCCGCGATCAAGGATTATTTCGCTGCGCCGGTCATTCCGCTGGAACTCGTTTCGGGCAAGTTCTACCACCTCGATACCTGCTTCGTGCCGCTCAGCGGCGGCGAGATCCTTTACTACCCGCCGGCCTTCTCTAAAATGTCGCTCACCGCCATCCGCGACCGGGTTCCGGCACATCGGCTTATCGAGGCGAGCGACGAGGATGCTGAACGCTTTGCCGTGAACGCGGTCAATATCGGGCGTGAGATCGTGATGGCCGAACCCGCCCAGCGCCTGACGGATGTCCTGATGGAGCGCGGCTACACCATCGCGCCCGTGCCCCTGAGCCCGTTCATCATGTCGGGCGGCGGTGCCTATTGCATGACTCTGCGGCTCGATCTCAAAAGCGCTCCCCCCGGAAACGGCTAAAGGATAATCGCACATGGCCTTCGACAGCTTTCCCTCCAGCGCCCGGCGCGTGTTTTCGAAATCTCAGGATTTCATCGAGGCCGAGAACGAGTACGGCGCCTCGAACTATAAGCCGCTGGACGTGGTTCTGAGCCGGGGCGAAGGCGTCTGGCTGTGGGATGTCGAGGGCAACCGCTATCTCGATTGCCTGGCCGGCTATTCGGCGGTCAATCAGGGCCATTGCCACCCCAAGATCAGGGAAGCGCTAGTGGCGCAAGCCTCGCGGCTGACGCTTACCTCGCGCGCCTTCCGCAACGATCAGCTCGCGCCGTTCTGCGAGGAGCTTTGCCAGCTCACCCATTCGCACAAGGTGCTGCCGATGAATACGGGCGCCGAGGCGGTCGAGACGGCGATCAAAACCGTGCGCAAATGGGCCTACGAGGTGAAGGGCGTGCCGCAGGGGTGCGCGGAAATCATTGTTTTCGCAAGCAATTTCCACGGCCGCACGGTATCCGTCGTCAGTTTTTCGACCGATCCCACCGCGACAACCGGCTTCGGTCCGTTCACGCCCGGCTTCAAGATCGTGCCCTTCGGCGACATCGAGGCGCTGGAGGCGGCGATTGGGCCTAATACAGCTGCCGTGCTCATGGAGCCGATCCAGGGCGAGGCGGGCGTCATCGTTCCGCCGTCTGGCTATGTGCGCTCGGCGCGCCAGCTATGCACGGACAAGCGCATCGTCTTCATTCTCGACGAGATCCAAACCGGGCTTGGCCGCACCGGCAAGCTGCTCGCCGAGGAGCACGAAGGCGTCGAGGCCGACATGACGCTGCTCGGCAAGGCGCTCTCGGGCGGCTTCTATCCCGTTTCCGCCGTGCTATCGAGCGCGGAGAACCTTGGCGTGCTGAAACCCGGCGAGCATGGCAGCACATTCGGCGGCAATCCGCTGGCTTGCGCCGTTGCCCGCGCCGCTCTGCGCGCAATTGTCGAGGAAGGTATGGTGGAGAACGCGGCCCGGCAGGGCGTCTATCTGCTGGAGGGCCTGCGCGCCATTTCCAGCGGCGCCGTGAAAGAGGTCCGCGGGCGGGGGCTGATGCTAGCCGTGGAGCTTCACCCGGACGCGGGCGGCGCGCGCCGTTACTGCGAAGCGCTGCGGCGCCGCGGCATCCTGTGCAAGGACACCCGCGAACACACCATCCGCGTCTCGCCGCCGCTTGTGGTTACGCGGGGCGACATCGATTGGGCGCTGGAGCAATTCGAGAGCGCTCTGCGGCCCGCTTGAGCGGAATTTCGGGCCGGCATCGCGTTTACGATTACTGTGCGAGATCATGGCTGCCCCATTGACTCAACGCCGTTTTCTTAACCGCACCATCGTAGAGAAAAGCGCCTTGTTAAACCGTTAACCCGGCTATCCTATTGATATTGCTTTATGAAAAGCGATTGCAGCCGCGCTCCTGCGCAAGCCGCTGGCGCATATACATGGTTAACTCCGAACTGGAAATATATTTAACGGACTTTTTGAATCACCGATTCATATGCGAAAATGCGAAAAATCGCGGCCTTATGTAGCAAACGCAGGAAAGAATTTCCTCGCCGCGCGCTGCGAGTGCAAAACACTCGTGCACAGATTTTTTGGAGAAACATTACGTGATAACGCTTGCGTTATCACGTAAACCATCAAAATTCAATCAAAAACCAACGATTTTTGAGGTAACGTTATGAGCAACATTGCGGCACAATGCGAATCCGGTTATACGGGAATCGCAGGGGGGGCAATTACCGTGGCGGACGTTTTGCAACAGCTAAGGGCAGATCTGGAAGCGCAGCTTGCTACGCTGGCAGACGCCACGCGCGCTGTGCAACATCTGCGGGTGGCTATCGCCGCGATTGAGAGGGACGAGTCCGAAACCAAGAAACAGATTGAGCACCAGCGCCCGACTTGCAGGCGTGGCTACCTCTCACGTGCGGTTATTGACGCCATGCGTGAGGGCGTTGGCACCGTGGCGCTCCTCGTGAAGCATCTAAAACGTCAAGGTATCAATACGACTGGGCCGTCAGTCTCCAAAGTAATTCAAAGGCTTCTAGAGAAAAAGCTCGTGCATTTTGACAGCCGCAAGCAGAAGTGGGTTTTGTCGGCAGATCGGTCGCAACCAGCTATGGCCTCCTTTGAAGAGGGTGAGGCCAATAAAGTTTCGGCCCCGGATGTGCCGTCCGGGGCCGTTAAAATGGCGGGTCGCGCCCGCTAACCTAGCCCCCTGAACCGGGCATAACCGAAAGGCAAGGTGATAGTCAGTGCGTAAAGAACGCACCTTAAGATCGTAGCGGGACAGGTCATGTTGTTGGAGATCGCTTCTCCGGTGGCATGGCCGCCGCCTTCTTACATAGCGCGCTCCGCGGATTCTGTCCAATCAATCAGCGGAAGACTTGGGGAAATCATCCAGACGGACAGTCTGCGCCCCTATCGCCTCAAGGCATTGCAACAGGAATGCGGCCGTGAACTTTCCCCTCGCTATCTTGTTGCGGAAATTGCGCTCGTCTTCTTTGACGCCGATTGCCGCCAGCCTATCGACGACCTGCATATAGGTCAGGTTTCGCCGCTTAATTTCGCTCTTCAACAGGCCCTTGGCCCGGTCTTCCCAGTGTGCTTCATCCGCCACAGTCACCCCCTTTTGATGAAATATCATCATATGGAGTGCTTTTGCTATTGTAAAGAGTGCTATTTGCCATTATACACAGTGTATAAGCACTGCAAACGATGGCAACCGGGAAAATGGCACAGCACTTCCTACTCTCAGCAAAGGCTCGGACCCTGTCCTTGCGTTCCGTCTACCGGAACGGCGAAGACAAGGCATACGAGACGTTTTGCCGGATGCGCTGGGCCGATGGCAAGCCGATCTGCCCGAAGTGCGGCGGCACCGATCCCTACAGCATTTCCAGCCGCCGCAAGTTCGAATGCCGCGCCTGCGGCCATCAATTCAGTGTCACGTCCGGCACGATCTTCGCCAGCCGCAAGATGAAGTTCGTTGACCTCCTTGCGGCCATCGTCATCCTTGCGAACGCGGTGAAGGGCGTTTCCATGCTGCAGCTCTCCCGCGATCTCGATTGCCAATACAAGACGGCCTTCGTTCTCGCTCGCAAGCTTCGCGAGGCCATCGCGCTCGAAATCCGGGGCGCTACGCTGTCCGGTACGGTCGAGGTTGACGGCTGCTATTTCGGCGGGCACGTCCGGCCGGCTAACCGCAAAGAAGACCGGATCGACCGCCGGCTTGCTGAGAACCAAACCGGCAAGCGCCGCGTGGTGATCGTTGCCCGCGAACGCCAAGGCCGCACCATGACGACCGTGACCCGCACCGAAGCGGACGGCCTCGCCTTTGTCGAAAGCGTTGTCTCCCCGAATACGACCATTCACGCCGACGAAGCCGCACATTGGGACGCGCTTCATGCCAAGTACGCCACGAAGCGGATCAATCACCAAAAAGCCTACAGCCTCAACGGCGCCTGCA
>JBKQIH010000185.1:0-30495 GCA_052148445.1 Rhodomicrobium sp. | reverse complement strand
TCCGGCCACGCCGCGTGTGTAGCCGCCGATTGGGGCCCCGGGCAAGCCCTGGGCCACAAGGCGCGCGCGCGCCTCCAACGGCTCGATGAGACCGTCGAGAAGGTCGCGGTAAACCGCGCTTACAGCGGCCATGTCCACTGTATGGGGCGATAGCCTGAGGCGGGCGATGCCGTAGGAGGCAGCCTCGCCAGCGGTTGGGCAGAACGTTTGCACCCCCTGCGATAGCGTCTGAATGCCGTTGACGGCAAGAAATGGCTGACCGTCGATGGTGTCGACCGCGAGCCCATCGAGGTCTTTGCCGCATACGAATTGGCACGAATCTTTGTGCAGGCCATGCAGCCGCGCGTGATAGCAACGGCTCGACAGCGCGAGCGGCAGGCGGCCGAAGGCGAAAGCTTCGATCTCTAAGCTCGGGCAGGCCTGCGCTATCGCGCGCACCGATGTCAGCGGCAGTTCGACCGGCGTGCACAGCGTTACGGCACCGCGCGCGGCGAAGAACTTCGCGGCCCGCTCGTTATAGACGTTGACGAGCGGCCCCACCACGAAGGGGCGCCCTTGGCGCAAGGGCAGCGCGGTGACGTCGTTGATCTCGATGAGGCGCTCATCCGCGCAAAGCGCCGCGATGGACTGCCGCTCGCGCACCGTTGCCGGTAGCGCTAGCGTCGAAAGCACCACCTCTTTGCCCGAAGCTTCGAGCCGCTCAATCAGCTCCGGCCAGACCTCATCGGAAAACGGCATGCGTTTGCCGCATACCACCTCACCGAGATGCACCCGGTCGAATTTGGAATTGTCCGCGATCCCGCTATAGAAGGAGCGAAGCCGTTCCGGCTCCCAATTGAACAGCAGCGGTCCGAGCGTCAGGCCGATCTTATGCACGCTCACCTCCACGTCTTCTTATAGGCGCCCGACGTTTGCCGGCCGCCTTCGACGAAGGCTTGCAGCATGCGCTCGGCTTCAAGCGGCGGACGCCCCGCCTCGACGGCGTCCACCACCTGGCGGAACATCTTCACCACCTCCGCGACGTAGCCCTTGCCGCGCTGGCGCCCTTCGATTTTCAGCGCGGTGACGCCAGCCTTTTTGAGGTTTCCGATCAGGCCCGCCGCATTGAGGCTTGTCGGGTCCTCGAACAGATAAGAGGTTTTGCCGCCGGCCACGAAGCGGCCCTTGCACAGCGTCGGATAGCCGGCGGGCTCGGCAGGCTTGAAGCGGTTGATGGTGAAGCCGGCGAGTTTTGTGGCCGTACCGGCCTTATCCTCGGAATAGGCGACGGCTTCGGGCGGCGAGCAAACGCCGGAAATGTTGGGCGACCGCCCGGTTGCGTAGGAAGACAGCGCGCAGCGTCCCTCGGCCATGGGACAGAGGCCACCGAATACGAATACCTCGATTTCAACGGTAATCGCGCGATTGAGCGCCGCAATCTCCTCGACCGAAAGCACGCGCGGCAGCACCACGCGCTTCACGCCGAAGGCTTCCGCATAGAACCCAATGGCTTCGGGAGTGGCAGCGGCGGCTTGCACCGACAAATGCAGCCGGAGCTTCGGATGGTTTGCCGCGGCGTAATCGAGGACGGCGATGTCGGCGAGGATCACGGCATCGGCCTTGGCTTCCTCGGCATTGGCGAGCGCCTTCGCCCAGGGTTCGAACGCCCCGGCGCGCGCGAAGGTGTTGATGGCCACCAGCACCTTGGCGCCGTGTTCGTGCGCGAAACGCACGCCTTCGCGCAGTTCCTGCGGCGAGAAGTTGAGGCCCGGGAAGTTGCGCGCGTTGGTCTCGTCGCGGAAGCCGCAATAAACCGAGTGGGCCCCCGCCTCGACCGCCGCGCGCAGGGCGGACGGGGTGCCGGCCGGGCAGACAAGCTCAATTGTCATTGGAATGCCCTGTTGCTGCGCCGGCCACGCGCCGCGCTGCCGCTATGGCGTTTAGAATAAGACCGTCGGCCATCGAGCCTATGGTCTTGCCCAGCCCGATGAAATCCGAGGGTTTGAGATCGGCGTCCTCGATGGCGTTGCGCAAGGCAAGCAGGGCGTCCACCTTGCCGCTGATGGCGATGCTGCGGCTGAAGAACAGCGCGTCGCCGTCGAAGGTGCCGTCGAGAATGCCGAGCAGGGAAAGGAGCGGCCCGCGCACGACCACGTCGCTTGCCGCGGAGGCGTCCTTGCTCACCATTCTGACTTCCGCATCGGTGCCGTCGGGCACGATGAGAAACGCATAGCTAAGATCGGTGGGCTCGATGAAAAACAAGGTCCGGCGGTGCTCGCCGAGCCGCTCGAACAGTACGGGCCGCCGCCGGGCCAGATCGCGCAGCGAGCGCGTCAAAAAGAAGCCGAGCGGCAGTACCCCCGCCGGAGCGGCAAGAAGCCGGAGGAGGTACGGCAGCTCACCCTGGAAACTCTCGGCCATTTCATCTCCTGCAAAAAACCCCTCGCTATGCCAGTCTGCCGGCAGGTGCGCCTTGGAGCTTGCTTCTTCGCTGCCATACCCGCAAGCGGCCATGGCGGGGGCAAACCTCCCTCTTTCTCCCACTCGGGGGTGAGGTTTGGGGATGAGGAGGCCTTACCCGGCTCGCAAGAATAGCCCGCAAAGCTGCGCCGCCGCTTGACGAAGGTCAAACAAACGTCAATCGCCATCGGTCCCGGGGCAGGATAGGGAACCCAGTCTTTCAGCGGGCATGGTTTAAGGCCCGGCTGGCGTGGCGGATGAAAACGTGCCTCCAGAAGCCGCCTTGGCCTTTGCTGTGCTGCAGATCTGTGCGCCTGAGGTGGCATGTGCCACGCCATGGGGCCACGATCAACCCGGGATTCGAGGGGGCCCCCGGTAGCAGCCAAGAGCGCACGATCGCCCCACCAGTCCATGCTCGTGTTTTTGCTAGTGCGTAAGCGCGGAACGGTCTTCGGCGCGGAACTCCTTGAGCTTTTTTGAGGTTTCTTAGCGAACCTGTGACGTTGCGTCCTTTTAAGGAATCGTTTCATGCGTCTGCCGCTCATTCCACCCTCGAAGCTAAGCCCGGAGCAGCGCCCTCTTTATGAAGACATGAAGAAGGGCATCGAAACCAGTTTCCGGGAATTCAAGGCCATTGGCAAAGATGGCGCGCTGATCGGCCCTTGGAATCCTTGGCTTCAATTCCCAAAATTCGGGGGTCCGGTTTGGCAGCTCGTAAAAGCGCTTTCATCGTCGCCGGCGCTGCCAAAAACCGTGCGCGAGGTGGCTCTTCTCGTGACCGGTGCGCGATTTCATGCCGGCTACGAAATCTATGAGCATGTCCTTGTTGCCGAACTGCGCGGCCTTTCGGACGAAAAAATCTCGACGATCGTTGCTGGGCAGCGTCCAGCCGATCTCACCCGCCAGGAAGCTCTTGCTTACGATATCGCCTCAGCTCTTGTCGGGGGGGCATCGTTGCCCGGGCTTTGTTACACGCGAGCTGTCGATGCGTTCGGGCAGGAGGCCGCTGCCGAGTTGATTTTTCTCGTTGGGCTTTACTGTATGATTTCGGTTACGCTCAACGGATTCGATATGCCCGTGCCGGACGAAGTGTAGGTGTAGCTAGTTCCGCGGCGATCTAGAACCGCGCCCCCCGGGGGGAGAGGGAAACTCAGGCTTTGCAGCACCGCTGCTTAGTCGCGGCGGCCCTCACTTGCCTTCACTTCGGCCGAGGTAATCGCGAGATTTACGGCGTCACCGTTTGCAAGCGAATCGGGAGGGCTTTTAACAATGCGATCCGTGCGGGTCACCCCCTTCAGCACCTCGACCTCGATTCCAAGATTTCGGCCGAGTGTGACGGGTTTGAGTCGAATCCTGTTGTCCGGCCCAACGGTGGCCACTTCTATACCATGTTCGCGGAAGAGAAGCGCGCTCGTGGGCAATCGGACGATGTTGGGATTGCTTGGCATTTCGAAACTAACCTGGGCATAAGCTCCCGGTTGAAGTTCGCCGCCGGGGTTGCCGGCGTGAAGCTCCACCAGGAGGGTACGTGCGCTGGGATTAATAGCGTTAGAGGTCGTAGCGACGATTGCCTCGAAGGTCTTATCCGGATATTGCGGCAACTGCAGATCGGCTTTGAGCCCTGGGCGAATGCGGGCGGACATTTCTTGCGGCACCTGAACGTATATTCGCGCTTTATGAAGGTCGGCGACTTTAAATAACTCTGGACCGCTGCCACCGCCGGTGCCGCTGCCGGCGTTGATGAGGGCGCCGATGTCCGTTTCGCGTGCTGTTACGATCCCGCTGAAGGGAGCCGTGATCCGCTTGAAGCTTTCAAGGGCCTCAAGGCGGTTAACATTACTTTGATCGGCGTTAACGTCGGACTCCGCGGCATTAAGGCGCGCGACAGAGGTGTAGTATTCGGCCTTTTTGCTCTCCTGCTCCTGAACCGAGACCACGCCTTTAGGAGAATCGCGCCATCGCGCGTAAGTTGTTTCAGCAAATACTCTCTCGGCCTCCTTCACTTCGACCGCTGCTTTCGCAGACTCGAGTTTCGCTTTTGCCGCAGCCAATCGTGCATCGAGGTCGGGAGTGTCGATCTCGGCGAGGACGTCACCCTTTTTTACATGTGCGCCGTAATCGAAGTACCACTGCCGCAGATAGCCGGGAACCCGCGCATAAATGGGCGCCTCATACCATGCCTGAACGGTGCCAGGCAGAACGAGCCTCTGAACTGGAGCGCCTGGGGTGGGGGAAATGACCTCAACCGCCGGAGTCGCCTGCTCGCTCGTCCAGCGACTAACCTCGGCGTCGTGGCTTCGCCGCTGGAGGATGCCATTGATTGCAGCAATCGTGGCCGCGGCAGCTGCAATCAGTCCGATCCATTTAAGGGACCTGCCTTGGCGTGGCCGCCCCGGTGGTGCGGTTCCCTCTGCCTCCCCATGGTTTTCCGTGACCGCCGGCTCTCCCTCAGGATATTTCATGCCGATGCGTCTCCTGTTCGTCAGCGGTCTGCCGGTTTTCTCTCGCATGCAGCAAGCTGAACACGGCCGGGACGAAAAACAGCGTTGCAATGGTGGCGACGAGCAGGCCGCCGATCACGGCACGGCCAAGGGGTGCGTTTTGCTCGCCGCCTTCGCCGAGTGCAAAAGCCATCGGTAGCATACCGATGATCATGGCAAGGGCGGTCATCAGCACCGGACGGAAGCGCGTGAAGCCCGCTTCGATTGCGGCTGCCGATGAATCCAAGCCTTGCGTCAGGCCTTCGCGGGCGAAGCTGACCAGCAAAATGCTGTTCGCGGTGGCAATGCCCATGCACATGATCGCGCCGGTCAGGGCCGGGACCGATAGCGTCGTTCCGGTCATGAACAGCATCCAGACGATGCCCGCGAGCGCCCCGGGGAGCGCAGTGACGATGATGAACGGGTCGAGCCAAGATTGGAAGTTGACGACAATCACCAGATAGATAAGGAGGATGGCGCCCGCTAGGCCCGCATAGAGCTCACTATAGGCGCTGGTCATCGTAAGAACCTGGCCGCGCAGCGTCACGAAGGAGCCCTTCGGCACCGCCTTGCCCGTGTCTTTCAAGATGCCGTTGATATCGCCGGCGACTGCGCCGAGATCGCGCCCCTGCACGGCGCCGAAAATGTCGATGACGGGCTGGACGTTAAAGTGCGAGACCACACCGGGGCTTGGTCCGGGAATTATGCGCGCGATGCCGCCTAGATATTGCGGCGTCGCCGTATCTGGCACCGTCACAGGTATATTCATGAGGTCCGACATCGTGTCGATCCGGTATTGCGGCATCTGCGCCACGATCGGATAGGAAACACCATTGCGCGTATTCAACCAGAAATTCGGTTTCACTTGGCCGCTGCCCGACAGCTCGACCAGCAGGCTGTTGGCTATGTCGCGCTGGGTGAGGCCAACCTCGCCCGCAAGCGTGCGGTCGACATCGACATTGATCTGC
The DNA here is from genome assembly GCA_052148445.1 of Rhodomicrobium sp. Classification (GTDB taxonomy): domain Bacteria; phylum Pseudomonadota; class Alphaproteobacteria; order Rhizobiales; family Rhodomicrobiaceae; genus Rhodomicrobium. The sequence goes on along the minus strand of JBKQIH010000185.1, from coordinate 24,608 downwards.
GGATAGTTGAAAACCTGCTGGATGCGAACGTCGGCAATTCCGGGCACCAGACGAATCCGTTTTAGAAGATCCTTTGCATAGGCGTAGCTGGCCTTTTGGTTGTTGCCGGTGATCTGGATGTTGATGGGAGCGGGCAGACCAAAATTTAGGATCTGGGACACGATATCGGCCGGCAGAAAGGAGAATGTCACTCCGGGGAACTTCCTGGGCAAGATAGTACGCAGTTGCTTGATCAAGGCGGCCGTGGGCCCGTGGTCCGCCTTCAGGCTAATCAGCGCATCGCCGTCCTCTGGGCCGATGGTTCCGGTGTTCTGATAAGCCATGTTGATGCCGCTATAGGGCAGCCCGATATTGTCGACGATATTGTCGAGCTGAGCCGGCGGGATGGTCTCGCGAACCGTTCGCTCAACAAGATCGAAGAGGCGCGCCGTCTCCTCGATGCGCGTGCCAGGCTGAGCGCGCACATGCATGAGGATCTGACCGGAATCGATTTTTGGGAAGAAATTCTCGCCAAGGAAGGGCCAAAGTCCGAACGAGGCTAAGACACAGGCGAGGAACCCAGCGATAAAGATCCTCGGATGGCCCAAGGCCAGCAACAGGAGCGAGCGATAGCGGTTGCGAACTGCGGAGAACGATTCCTCGAACCCCGCTTGGAAACGCGCGAGAGGGTTTCGCGAACGTCTTGGCGGCCCCTGCTCGAAGGGAGCATGGCTTCCGTGCCGCCCGCGCATCAGATAGTTAGCCATCGTCGGAACTAACGTTCGCGAAAGAATGAAAGAGCCAATGAGAGCGAAGACGACGGCTTCGGCTAACGGCCTAAAAAGGTAGCCCGCCACTCCGCCAAGCTGGAACATCGGCACAAACACGATGCATAAGCAGAGAAGCGTGACAAAAGCCGGAATGACGATCTGTTGTGAACCGTCGAGGATTGCCGGCTCGATGTCCTTTCCGAGTTCGAGATGGTAGTTCATATTCTCGATTGTGACGGTTCCGTCGTCCACCAGAATACCGACGGCGAGAGCGAGGCCCCCAAGCGTCATGACGTTGATCGTTTCACCTAGCCACGACAGCAGTGTCAGCGAGAAGAGAATGGCAAGAGGGATCTCGATCAGGATGATCACCGTCGAACGCCAACTGCCAAGGAACAGCAAAATCATCAAGCCCACCAGCGCGGCGGCCAATGCCGCCTCGCGGATAACGCCCAAGATCGCGGCTTTTACGAAAATGGATTGATCGGCGACAGCGTGCAGGTTGAGACTAGAGGGCAGACTGGCCTTCACCCTTGGCAGGAGAGACTTGATCCCGTCGATGACCTCCAGCGTTGACGCTGAACCGCTCTTCAGAATCGTCATGAGCACGGCATGCGCGCCGTTCACGCGGACAACGTTTGTTTGGGGCGGAGAACCTTCGTGCACGAAGGCCACGTCGCGGATGTAGATAAGTGTGCCGTTGGCCTTCTTGATTGGAAGGTCGTTGATCCTTTCAAGAAGCACTGGGCTCGCATTAAGGGCGACGTTCCAGTCGAACTTGCCGATCTTCTCATCCCCGGCGGGGAGGATCAAATTCTGAACCGATATGGCGTTGACGACATCTCCGGCCGAAACGTTGTGGGCCTGCATCGCCCCTTGATCGAGATCGACCTGAACCTGCAAGATTTTACCGCCATAGGGCGAAGGCACCGCGGCACCGGCGACGGTTGCGAGCTGCGGCCTGATAAAGTTTTGCCCAAGGTCGAACAGCTTATTTTGCGGGAGTGCCTTGCTTGACAACGCCAGCTGCAATATTGGAACGCTTGAGGCGTTGTAGCTCAACACATAGGGTGGCGTAATGCCCGGCGGAAGAAGCTTCAGCACCGTCTGCGACGCCGCAGTTACTTGCGCCAGTGCCGCGGCAACATCGACATTCTTTTGAAAAAAGATTTTTACAACGCCATAACCGTTGAGAGCTTGCGACTCGATATGCTCAATATCACCGACCTGAGCCGTTAAAGTTCGCTCGTAATAGTAAATCACACGGTCGGACATGTCGTTCGGTAACATTCCGGTGTATGTCCAAACGACGCTCACGACTGGAATATTAATGTTGGGAAAGATATCTGTCGGCGTTCGCAGCGCAGCTAGCGTCCCGAAGATTGCGATGAGGAACGCTAACACGACAAATGTGTATGGCCGCCTCAGCGCGATCTGAACGACCCACATGGGCGCTATCTCCCGCGGGACAGGTTTCGCGGCGACACGTTGCGACGCTTTGGACGCATCGCCGCGGCTGGGGCACTTAGGCTCGGACAAGCCTTTTGGGGCCGAGTAGTGTACCCCGGCCCCAAGCAATACGGCTGCTCCAGCCTTTTCATGTCTTTGTCAGCGTTCCCTAAAATCACAGCTCCCGCCTGCTGACTCAGCACGGCGCCATTTGCAGCCGTAAGTCTGGTTCCAGCGTTCTAGTTCCTTGGAGCTAGTCAAAAAAGTTTGCGTGTACTAGAGTCTGCGCATAACCGATCTAGCATCTCTCCCTAGTATGAATTGATTTTAATTGAATTGAGTTCGTTATTAGCTAATGTGCTTAATGGATTTCTGCGATTAACCAAGATAATACTGACATGGTAGGTTGAATTATTGAGGACGGAGAAAGGCACGGCTTTGCGGACAAAATAGGAAAGCCGATCATGCTGAACATGTCCTCAATTCAGCTTCAGACTCATAATTGCAGTCAGCAAAAATCCTCAACATAGCCGTGGGTTTCCATACAATAAACTGCGATGGAGACACGGGCGGTGGTGACCAGCGCCGGTCAGGGATAGGGCGCGTCAATCGCCATCCCGGCCGGCGCCTGCCGTGCCCTGCCAGCGCGTCATCGCCGCTCCTGGCTCCAGCCCGAGCCAGACCAGCACCCTTGCTGCAATCTCGCGCACGATGTCCTCGACAGACTGCGGCTTCGTATAGAAATGCGGCACGGGCGGAGCCACGATGGCGCCCATCCGCGTCAGCGTAAGCATGGAGGTGAGGTGCCCCTCATGCAGCGGCGCCTCGCGCGGCAGGAGCACCAGACGGCGCCGCTCTTTGAGCATCACATCGGCGGCGCGCGTGAGGAGGTTATCGCCAAATCCGTGCGCCATCGCCGCCAGCGAGCGCATGGAGCAGGGCACCACGGCCATCGCCTGTGCGCCGTAGGAGCCGCTCGCGATTGGCGCGCCGAGATCGCCCGCCTCGTAAGTGAAGGCTGCGCTTTCCCGCATCGCGGCCAGACCGGAAGAGCCGAGTTCGTGCCCGATGGTGATAAGCGCGCCGGGGGTCATCACAAGATGGGTTTCCGCGCCCGCCTGCCGCAGCTGGCGTAAGGTCTCCGCCGCGAGCGCCGACCCCGAGGCGCCGGTTACACCGACCACGATCTTCATAACTTGCTCCCCGGGGACAGATCAGGAAACAGCTCGCGCCAGCGGCCGGCCACGCGGCGCTCGATTTCTTTGCTCATTTGCATCGTCTCGCCCCAGCCGCGCGAAGTTTCGCTGCCGGTCTTCTTCGTCGCGTCGATGCCGAGCTTGCCGCCGAGGCCGGTGAGCGGCGAAGCGAAATCCAGATGGTCGATGGGCGTGCGGTCCACAATCATCAGGTCGCGCGAGGGGTCCATGCGCGTCGCCACCGCCCACATGACGTCGCTCCAGGAACGGATATCGACATCGGCGTCAACCACGATCACGATTTTGGTCATGGTGAATTGCGGAAGCAGCGACCAGAAGCCCATCATCGTGCGCCGGGCTTGGCCTGGATAGCGCTTGTCGATGGCGAGCACGGCGATACGGTAGGAGCAGGCCTCCGGAGGCAGCCAAATATCGAGGATTTCGGGGAGCTGCTGCTTTAACAACGGCTTGAAGATATCGAGCATGGCATCGGCGATCACCGACGGCTCGTCGGGTGCCCGGCCGGTAAAGGTGGTCAGATAGAGGCCCGGCTCGCGGATTCGCATCGCATTAAGGCGGAAAACGGGGAACGGCTCCGGCGGGTTGTAGTAGCCCGTATGATCGCCGAAGGGGCCTTCGAGCGCGGTCTCCGTGGGAGAAACGGTGCCTTCGAGGACGATCTCCGCGCTCGCAGGCACGTGCAGCGGGATCGTCCGGCAGGGCGCAAGCTCGGGGCGCCTGCCGCCGAGTATGCCGGCAAGGGCAAGCTCGCTGACGCCTTCGGGCGCAGGCATGACAGCGGCAAGGATCGTGGCGGGATCGGCCCCGATCACGACGGCCACGGGCATGTCGAGCCCGTGCGCGGCCCAGAGCCGGTGATGGCCCGCTCCGCCGCGCATCGGCAGCCAGCGCACAATAGCGGCGTCCTTGTCGAGGACCTGCATCCGGTAAATGCCCAGATTATAGCTGGAAGGGCTATCCTCGCCGGGCGGCCGCGTGACCACGATGGGCCAAGTGACGAGCGGCCCGGCATCGCCCGGCCAGCAGGTTTGCACCGGCAAATGGGAGAGATCGGCGGCAACCTCCGCCCAAGCCCTCGGCTCGGAGACGAGCTTGGGACGCGACTGCAAAGCGGCGCGCGCTGCCGGGAAAAGCCGTCCCGCCTCCGCCATGGATTTTGGCGGCTGAGGCGCGCGCATCCAGGCCATGAACGCACCGAGCCGCTCCAAATCCACAGGCGTAGTGCCGAGCCCGGCCGCGACGCGCTCGCGCGTGCCGAACAGATTGGCGATTACCGGCAAACCGCAGGGCCGTCCGCCCGCGATGGGCCGCTCGAAGCGCAGCACTGGGCCGCCAGCCCCGATGACGCGCCGGTGCACCTCGGTGATTTCGAGGTTTGCGTCAACCGGTGCGGCTATGGTGCGGACATCGCCCTTGCCGTCGAGATAGGCAAGAAACGATCTCAGGTCCGGGAAGGGGGGCAGGCTGCGCTTATACATAAGAGCGATGGCCCCGTGCAAAAGTAACCATTTGGAAAGTCTTCCTCACTCTGTCCCGCTGACTGCAAGCCCGCGCTGGCGAGCCCGCCACCTTCCTTACCGCACCCGTGAGCAAACGGATAGTGAGAGCGCCAGATTGGGGGCTACATACCGGGCGCCTAAAGTCCTGACCGGTCCAGAGCCCCGCTCGCGGCAATCTTCATTGTCATGGCCCAGCTTGATCGGGCCATCCACGATAACACCACGTGATGCCAATGCGTTAGCTGGATGGCCGGGTCAAGCCCGGCCATGACAACAGTGTGCTGCTCCGGCTTTTACGCGCGCTCCTCCGTGGTAATGTCACTGCTTACTTACTTAAGCCAGCGTGAACTTCAGGGAGCCCAGCTTCTCGATCCGGCTTTCGATCCGGTCGCCCGCTTTGAGCCAAACTTGGCGGTCCTTCGGCATGCCTAGGATCACGCCCTGGGGCGTTCCGGTGAAAATGATATCCCCCGGCTCAAGCGTCCAATATTTCGAGATGAAGGAGACAACTTGGTAGCAATTGAAGATGAAGTCGTCCGTATTCCAATCCTGGCGAACCTCGCCGTTCACAAAGGTTTGCAGCTTCAGCTTGTGCGGGTCGCCCACGAGGTCCGAGCTAACGAAGTAAGGCCCGATCGGCGCGAAATTATCGAGGGTCTTACCGATCATCCATTGCACGCTGGGCGTCTCGAGCTGCAGATCGCGGGCGGAGAAGTCGTTCGAGGTGCAATATCCCGCGATGTAGTTTGGCGCATCGGCCTCGGAGACGTTCCGCGCCCGTTTTCCAATCACGACCAAAAGCTCGGTCTCATAATCGAACTTGTAGGATAGCTCTTTCGGCGGCAGCTTGATTGTGCAGTTCGCCGCGGCAAGCGAATTGTTATACTTGTTGAAAAGAATGGGCTGCCTGGGCTCTGCCATGTGCACTTCGGCCGCGTGGCGCTTGTAGTTGAGACCAATGCAGATAATCTTGCCGGGATTGACGAAAAGCCGGCCGTAAGCGATGCCGGACTCGGGCACGGCGGCGGCTTTCGCCTTGGAGGAGCTTCCCACCGCTTGCACCAGCTTCGTAAGCTGGCTTGCGCTACCCTCCTGCAGCAGTTGGTCGAGGGTGAGAGCGGCGGGAAGGTTCAAGGCTCGCGAGGCTTTGCGGACATCGATGACCTCTTCGCCCTGCTTGACGCCGAGCGTTTCGGTCCCATCCGGATTCGCGATGGAGAGCAGCGTCATATTGCGCGGCATTTCGAATGGACCGCTATATTTGGCGGCGGCGAACGTTTTCTCCGCGCGCGCGGCAGCTCCCATCCCCATGGCCGTTCCAGCTGCGCCGGCCCCAGCCGATTTGATAAGCGTGCGCCGTGTGATCATGGCTCTGTCTCCCTCCGGATTAGTCTCGTATGCTGACGCGGGATGCAAGCGGGGGCAAGGCCGCCGCGCGGCAAGCACATTCAACTTAAGGCGCAATCGAGCATTGGCCCGCCCCGCGGAGGCTTGCCCTAAGGCGTAGTGGGGGATGCGCCCGCCTTTCCACGCGGCGGCAACGCTACCGCGTTAACGGCAGGATTTGCTGCATAGGATTTGCTGCTCCCGGGTGAGGATCTGCCGCCGGAGCTTGGCGCATCGCGGGCTTAGCCGGACGCAGCCGTCATCGCGAGGGGGCCTTCGCCGCCGTGGCGATCCAGAGCAGCAGCCGTGACGATTGCTCTGGATTGCTCGCAATTGAGATAATTCCGCTTTCACCTATTTGCGGCTTCAGCTTAATCCGAGAAGAAGAAGGGGAAACCGCCCCCGCCTCCGCTGCGTCCGCTGCGTCCGCTGGGTTCGCTGCGCGACGAGCGCCCGAACGAGAAGAAATCTTCAAACCCGTCGAAGTCCTGGTGGCTGGATGGGCGATGGCGCGATGTGAGGCCGCCTTGCGGCTCGCCGCTCATGATAACCACGAAATCGGTATCCTTACCGGTCTCGCCGCTCGGTCCTTCATCGGACACGATCAACGATGAGCTAGGCAAAACAGCCGCAGAGATACGCTCCTGGGCTTCTGGAGTAATGCTAATCCGGCTGAGTGCCGCTTCTGCCCCCGGCACATCGGCCGGAGCCGGGGCTGCGCCGTCATGCCTGGATTTCGTCTTGCTCTTGACATCGATATCGGCTGCCGCAGGCTCCGCAAGGGCTGCATTTTTGTACATCGACACGACCTTCCAGCGCATCGTGCCCGGCGTGCCGGTGTAGTCCACGGCGGTCCATACGAAGGTGCCGATTCGCTTACCGGAGTCTTGGATCGTTACCGGACCTTCCCAAACGGGCAGATTGTTTTTGCGGATATAAAGCCGCTGCGTCTTCCGGCTGATAAATACCGAAACCGGCGACAGGTTTTGCTGCGCTTGTTCGGAGGCATCGGCCGCGCGGCCCGCGGCGGCTGAGGCGGCCCGGGCCTCTTCGTTCGCGCGCTGGGCAGCCTCGCTTTTCGACTGTGCGTCAAGTTTGGCAGATTGCAGTTGTGCCCGCGCTGTCTCCACTTTGGCGAGCGCCTGCGCCTTGGCCGATGCCGCTAGGGTTGCTTTCTCTTCAGAACCTGGCGCTTCTGCCGCGTGTTCTGCCTCTTTCAGGGCGTCTTCAGCCTTGGCGAGGGCCGCTTCAGCCGCGCTCTGCGCGCGCGCGGCCGCCGAGGCTTCGTCGGATTTCTTCGAAGCGGCTTGCCGCAGCTCCTTTTCACGCCTCTGCGCGGCGACGGAGTCTGCGAATTTGGTTCGCGCGGCGGTTCTCAGCTGGCCCAGCACATCCTCGCCGGCCGGGGCGGCCGCGGGCGTGAACATGGCAGGCTGGGCAATGTCCGCGGGCGCGATATCCTGTGGCACCAGAATCACGCGCATTCCCAATCTAGTGACGTCGTAAAGCCGCTCGGCAAAGCTGTGCGGCATCCGTACGCAGCCATGCGATGCGGGATGGCCCGGCAAGACGCCCGCATGGAGCGATATGCCCGTCCAGGTGATCCGCTCCATGAATGGCATGGACGCATCGTCGAATAGGTTCGAGTGGTGATCCACTTCCTTCTGCACGACGCTGAAAACGCCGGCGGGCGTTTCGAGTCCTGTCTGACCGCTCGAAACCGGAGCCTCCATGATTTTGCCCTTGGCATCGTAAATCGAGATGTGCTGCTCGCCGAGGGCGACGACCGCCAAGACCGGCGTCTTCCCGGACATGGATACCGGCTCTTCGTCGTCGTAGCCGTCTCCGTAACGGGCATATGCCGGATCTGCGCCGCCTGCGAGCGCGGTCACAAGCCCGAGCGAAAGCGCGGCGATGGCAACATGCAGGGTACGTTTGGATTTCATGCCTAGGTCCTCGAATTCAGCACAGACGCCGATAACTAACATTTCCTCGATGCAGACTTAAAGCGCCCTCGCCACCCTAAATCCCGCATTGTTGAGGCGGACTTCGGGCGCGGTCGCATAGCGGTAGGCAGAGCGCAGGAGTTTTGGGTGATAATTCCAAGCCCCGCCCCGCAGAATATGGAGAGCGCAATCGCCGGAATCCACAGGAGAACCGTCTGCCGGCGCGCCTTCGTAGGTGGGCTTATAGCAATCTTGCACCCACTCCCAGACATTGCCGTGCATCTCGTGAAGGCCGAAGGCGTTGCGCGGAAGCGATCCAACATCGACCGTCTTCTGCCGGTACTGGCCCTGCGGCCCGGAGCCGTAGGTGAAGTTGGCGTCGTAATTGGCCTGCCTGTAGTTGATCGTAGCCCCTGTGGAGAAGGGCGTCTCCGGGCCGGCGGCGGTGGTCACGCCCCGCGCGGCGTATTCCCATTCCGCTTCGGATAGCAGCCTATAAGCTTTGCCGGTCTTTTTCGAAAGCCAGGAGGTATATTCCGTGGCGTCGTGCCACGACACATTGATGACCGGGTGCCTGCCGCGTCCCCAGCCCTCGTCGCCCGGCTTTTGAGCGCAGCCGCCCTCGGCCACGCAGGCATCCCATTCGGCGAACGTTACCTCGAACTTACCGGCGGCGAACGGTTGCGCGAAGACAACCCGATGCTGGGGGCCTTCGTTCGGATCGCGGCCCCGCTCGCTCCCGGGCGAGCCCATCAGGAACTCCCCGGCCGGAACGGTCACCATTTCGGGGCATAGCGGACAATCGCGAAAGCTTCGCGGCGCTGGCGTGCTAGGTACACTTTTCTTGTACCTGGCGCTGGCCGCCGGCACCAAAAGCAAGAGCGATAGCAAAACGACAATAGCACGAACCATCAGGATGCATCCGTTTCAAAAGCCTAGCCTGCCAGACCCTACCGGGTCTCACCCCAGGTAGTAAATGACACGGTAAAATACCACAACAGGGATTTCTCGACCCTAAATCCCGGGGGGATAAGACGACGCAAGGCAACTATTCCGCCCGGACCGCGTTCTTGGGTAGCGGCGAGCTTAGCCGGGGGTAATCGTCATCGCGAGGCGGCTGTTGCCGCCGTGGCGATCCAAAGCGACACCGGAGACTTGAGGCTGGATTGTTTCGCTTCGCTAAGAAGAAAGAGTTCAGCGTGAAGCTGAGGCGGCGCGGGACTTTTTCATTTAGTAGGGCCGGCTGCGGTGGCCGGTATGAAACTCGCAATGACGGCAGCGTGGTTTTTGCTGAAAACGCCAGCCTTTTTCCGGTGCCTTGAGCGCCTGGCACGGCTGGGAGCCGTGAAACGGGACCCCGCCGGTCCTATATGCGAGATGCCCATCATCCATTCATCCCGGGAGAATTCAGTGAGCTATCATTTTTCGAAAACGGTCGATCTGCCTTTTGACGCGGCCATCGCCAAGACAACCGAGGCCCTGAAGCAGGCGGGCTTTGGCGTTCTCACCGACATCGACGTGCAAGCCACTCTCAAGCAGAAGATTGGCGTTGATTTTCGCAAGTACCGCATTCTCGGCGCCTGCAATCCCGGACTCGCCCACAAGGCGCTACAGGCCGAAGACAAGATCGGCACGATGCTGCCCTGCAACGTCGTCGTGCAGGAACTTGCCGATGGAAAGGTCGAAGTCTCCGCCATCGATCCCGTCGCCTCGATGCAGGTGGTGGCCAATCCTGGGCTCGCCGCTGTCGCGAACGAGGTACAGAGCAAGCTGCGCAAGATGATCGAGGAGCTTTGAGCGCACGCGGCGGGGCGGCACAGCCCAATGACAAAAAAAGCAGCCCAGCGGCTGCTTTTTTATTCGTTTCTTAGGCGCTCGCTAAAAGCGGAGCCTTCCTCCTACTTGAGAGGCTCAAGGTCGTGGCGGCCATCGAAGTGGTAGACGAGGCCAAGCGTGGTCTCAACTTGATACATGCTGATGGAGATCGGTTGCCCCGTGCCGGCGATGTCCAGCCCTTTAACCGTTGTCTCCGGGGCGTACATAGCGGCGAACTCAAGATCGATCTTCTCCGAATACGCGTATTTGAAACCGCCCGTGATGTGGTTCTGCACGACGCCCGGCGCGAGAATGTTGAACATAACGTCACGCGAACTGATTGGTTGGTCATTATACGAGTAGCCTGCACGGAACGTCCAGCGAGGATCGTAGCGCCACTCCACACCAAGCTTGTATACGTTGATGTCGCTCCAGCCGAAGCCAGGGCCATTGGCCGCGCCCAGAGGAATGCCCAGGAGCAGGTTGGTGGATGGGTCGCCAATAGAGGCTACGCCGCTATAGAAGATGCGCTTATAGTCAAGCATCACTGTGACGTTCGGCCTGACATCGTAAGACAAGCCGGCGGTTATGGTCGCCGGAATGTCGAACGCACCGTGCTGGGCAAACAAGCCGCTATAAACATCGAAATCCGTCATATAGATGCGGCTGCTCCCAGCCACAGCGAGACGGAGGGCTGGGCTGAAATCGTATTCGATACCGGCGCGGACGCCGCCGCCATAGGAGAATCCGTAGCCGTTATCGGTTAGATTACCTGGCGAGGTGGAGAACCCGCCAAAGTCGCCAAGGCCAGTCGCCTTAAACGTTTGCATCGCGAGTATGGGAGCGACACCGACCGACAACTGCGGCGTGATGCGTTGCGAAAGAGAGACCGACATGAACGCCTGGTTCAAATCGACGCCCGTTGGCGAATGGCCGAGGCCCGGAAATACAGCGACCGGATAGGTCGTGTTCATGCCGCCATTGCCGTAAAGACCGACGCCGAGGACGGTGTCGTCTCCCAAACGATGGGTCCAGGCGAAATTCGGGATGAGAAAGATGTCGTTGTTCGAGCTGTGGCTACCAGGCAAGACTCCTGGGGCGAACCCGCCCAGCTGGGCCGGAGTCAAGGCCCCTGCATCGTAGGAGCGGAACGGATCGAAGACCGACACGCCCAACACAACCTGATCGTCCACATGCGTGAGGCCCGCCGGGTTCAACGCAATCGCCATGGCATCCGTACTATAGGCGACGCCCGCGCCGGCAAGCGCCGTTTGGTTCGCGCCGTACCCATCCATGAAATAGCCGTCGGTAGCGTAAGCAGCGGTGCTGCCCAATCCTACCGCTAGCGCCGCGATCGCGGCGGAAAGTCTGAATTCAATCCTCACCCTACACCCCCTGTGCCCTATTCGTGTCGCTGACCGCAGCGAACCGGTTGCGGACATTCGAATTTTCGTATTCGTACCATAGAGCGGCTGTAAAGCTTTTGCTGTAGCGCGGACGCAACAGTGATACCCTTATTACTTAGTGCGGCGGTTCGGCCACTGTGGATAGGATTTTCCGGGCTTGCCACACCCTATGCATAAATGCATATCATGGTTGCAATAATAATAAAGCTGACGCTTTCCCCTGGGGCGGAGGAAGCTGCCGGCAAATCGAGACTCCTGTGGAAAGTGACTTGGACTTGTAACAATTGCCTTGTACAACCTTAGTCAGTTGTGGGCGCGTTGGGTGTTGGAGTTTTTGGCATGATCAATCGTGAGGAGATCGACGAGCTGTTCCGTTGCTTGCTTGCCGGTGTTGCCGCTCCCGTGGACGACAGGCAGGTGCGTTTCGAGCAATCGCAGCAGCTCTTGCAGGCCTTCGACAGAATAAGCGATTCCCAGCTTAGGCAGGAGCTTATCGTTCTGATCGAACTTGTCTCGAAAATGCCGGAGGTACTGCACCGGAATCGCGACAGCTGGGGAAAAGCCAAGCTCGCGCAATTCCACTAGGACGCTTCGCTCAGGCTCCAACTGTCATGACCGGGCTTGACCCGGCCATCCAAGCTCCTTTGAGATGCCGCGCTTTTTTCATGGATGGCCGCATCAGTGCGGCCATTACAGCGGTGTGCTCTTGGGGCGCTCAAATTCATCCGTTACCCGCCGGCAAGCACCTGTTTCACGATAGCGCTGGCTTTGGTCATATCGATCTGGCCGGCATATTGAGACTTCAGCGCAGCCATAACTTTTCCCATATCCTTCACGCTGCCGGCGCCCACCGCGGCAACCAAGCCGCGCACAGCCGCCTTCGTTTCCTCTTCGCTCAGTTGTTTGGGCAGGAACCGCTCAACGATCGCGATTTCGGCTTCCTCTTTATCTACAAGATCCTGACGCCCACCCTGCTTGTAAAGCTCCACCGATTCACGCCTGGATTTGATCAGGCCTTGCAGGAGATTCAGCACCTCGTCCTCGCTAATCTGCTGATCCCCGCGGGCGCGGGCCACGTCGATATCCTTTTGCTTGATCGCAGAGTTGATCATGCGGATCGTTGTTGTTGCGGGCTCGGCTCTTGCCCGCATGGCCTCTTTGAGCGCATCGGATAGTTTCTGTCGAATCATGGCGGAGTCCCTTTCCTATGCCGTCACTCTAGAGCCAATCCACTTTCCATGGAATGGAAACTGGGCTCTCCCTCATCCCGGAAACCGCTCCCCCTTGTCATCCTGGAAATGCCGCAGGCATTATCCGGGAGCGTTACGGATGCCGGCGCGCTTTACGATCCCGATACAGCGCGAGCGCCGTTCCGGGATGACAAAGATGGCAGCGTCATTACACGCCGCAGCGCGCACGGGATGACAAACAAGGCGCCGCGAGGACGCGCAAGCGCGATTGTTATCGCGAGACGACGATCCGTGTATTCCGGGAGCTGCGCACGATGCCGTAGAGTTCGGCCGCGTCGCTCGGATGCAGCCGGATACAGCCATGCGAGGCCGGGCGGCCGAGATGATTCACATCGTACGAGCCGTGGATCGCATAACCGCCCCGGAAGAAGATCGAGTGCGGCATGGGCGAGTTATGATATCGGCTCGACCGGTGATAGCGGTCGAACGAGGTCGGACGGTAAACGCCCGAAGGCGTGCTGTAACCGCCGCGCGCTGTCGAGACCGGCCAGGAATGTTGCAGATACCCATCCACATACACGTACATCGTTTGCCGCGACTTGCTTACCTTCACGACCACATCGGCATCCGCCGAGGAAATAAACGCGCCGCAGGCCAAGAGACTTGCAGCAGCCAATAACACTTTACGCATGATTAAGCCCCAACCCGAGTGATGTCTTTGTCAGAAGCAGTTAAACCGCCACTCTTATAGATCAGTTTGGAGCCCATGCGTTAAGCTACCGTTCAAATTTTTGCTTAGCAGTCCGTATGCCAACTTTTGAGGCATAGCCGTTGTGGCCGCCACGGCGGCGACGGCCGCCTCGCGATTGGCGCACGATGCTCTACGCTTCGGCGTGCCGGAGGGTGACGATGGCAATTTCGGGCGGCACAAGGAAACGCACCGGGATGTTGGAAAGTCCCAGCCCGCTCGACACAATCATGTGCCGCCCCTCTTCTACGATATGGCCGTAGGCATAGCCCGCAAACTCGGCCGGGACGGCGGGGCGGCCGACAAACGGAACGTAAACTTGGCCGCCATGGGTGTGGCCGGCCAAGGTAAGAGTGACCCGGGCGGGAACTTGCCTGAATATATACGGTTCATGGGCGAGGAGAATGGCTGGCGCGCTGCCGCTGAGCTGGCGCAGCGTTCCCTCAAGATCGTCCACGCCGCGCGTCCGGTAGGCGAGCTGATCGCCAAGGCCCGCGACCCAAAACCGCTCATTGCCTCTCTCGACGCTAATGGCGGCGTTCTCCAAAAGGTGAATGCCTGCCTTTTCAAAGCCCTCGCGGATCAAGGGAGCGTCGCCGGACCACCAATCGTGATTGCCGAGAACCGCGTAGACCCCGAGCGGAGCGCTGAGTTCTTCGAGCGCGGCCATCCATTCGGCGACAGGGACGAGAGCGGAGCGGAAACGGAAGCGGAGCGCGTTCACATAATCGCCCAAAAGCACGATGACGTCCGGATGAAGCGCGTTCAAGCGCTCCACAATGGCGCCAATGCGCCGCGCGGGCATCCATGGGTCCACAGCATGAATATCCGTCAGTACGCCGATCCGCAAAGGCCGGGCGGATTGCGGCCATCCGGCGTGGCGGACGGTCCATTCCTTCACAACGAGGCTGAAGCCGGGCTCGATGGCAAAAGCATCGGCCGCGCTTAACATGCCCGAACCGGCGGTGGCAGCACCCAATGTCAAAAGGCGGCGGCGTGAAATCATGCGCTAAGGATATGCCGCCAACTCTAACGATTTATTGGCCGGACGGCGTCAAATCCATGCCATGGCATATTATCTCCGCGAATATATTCGGATCGGCGTTTCCACCCGACAGCACAACCGCCACGGTGCGGCCCTTGGCGTGGAATGCGCCGGACAGCACTGCGGCAAGGGCAATGGCGCCGCTCGGCTCGACGGCGAGTTTCATTTCGCGGTAGGCGTACGCGACCGCCTCCCGCACATCGTGATCGCTCACCGCGATACCTCCGGCGAGGCGGCCTTTGTTCATGGCGAAGGTCAATTCACCGGGCTCGGCGATCAACAGCGCGTCGCAGATCGAGCCGGAGGGATGCTCGTTTCTCTGCCGGCTGCCGGCCGCGAGCGATCGCCTGTAATCGTCGAATCCTTTCGGCTCTACGCAGTAGATTTCGGCGGCGGGGAAACGGTCCATAACCGCTAGCGCAACACCCGCCGTCAAACCGCCGCCGCTCGCCGGAACCAGCACCGCCTCGATGCCGGCGCCGATGGCTTCTGCTTGGCGAACCATCTCAAGGCCCACCGTTCCTTGGCCCGCGATCACATAAAGATCGTCGAATGGAAGGACGAGGTCTGCGTTCAGCTTCTCGCAGAGCTCGCGGGCTATGGCGTCGCGGTCCTCTGTTTCGCGATTATAGAAGACCACCTCGGCGCCGCTCCGGCTCGTCCCGGCAATTTTCGACCGCGGTGCGTCCGATGGCATCACGATCACCGCGTCGAGACCGCAGAGGCGCGCCGCTTCGCCCACGCCCTGAGCGTGATTGCCCGACGAACAGGCGACAACACCGCCTGGGAATTCATGCGGATCGACCCTTGAAACGCGGTTATACGCACCGCGGAATTTGAAGCTGCCCGTCCGCTGCAGCGTCTCGGCCTTGCAAAGAATTCGCGCCCCAACCTTTTCGTTGAGCGCCGCCCATTCGAGGAGCGGCGTTTCGGTAGCGTAAGGCCGGATCCGCAGATCGGCTTCTTTTATATCGTTGATCGATGGCAGCTTCATTGCGGACCCCCGCGTGCGATGGGTTTGGATCATAACGAAAACCGGTCCGTCTTGTCACGGACTGGTAACAGCGGAGACGGGAAGCCGGTTGGCTAGCGCTATAATGTCGCGGAAGCGGCCGGCACAGGCGCTCCAGCTGAACCGCTCGGCGTAGGCACGGCAGGCGGGGCGGCCGATGGCAAGCGCGTCGAGTGCCGCGTGGCGGAGATCGGCGCCGAGAATACCCACGCTGCCATTCATGACAACATCTTTCGGGCCCATCACCTCGTAGGCGGCAACCGGTACGCCACAGGCCAGCGCCTCAAGCAGCACATTGCCGAAGGTGTCGGTCCGGCTCGGGAAAACGAAGACGTCGGCCGAAGCATAATGCTCGGCAAGGTCCTGCCCGAACTTCGGCCCCGTGAACGTGACGCCCGGATAGCGGCTTTTCAGCTCGCTAAGCTGCGGACCGCCGCCCACGACCGCCTTGCTGCCGGGCAGGTCGAGACTTAGAAAGGCGTCGAGGTTTTTTTCGACCGCGACCCGCCCGGCGTAAAGGAAAAGCGGCCGAGGCAAGCCGAAGCGGTCCACAGCGCGGGGCCGGAAGAGTTCCAGATCGACCCCCCGCGACCAGAGCTGGACATTGTCGATTCCTTGCGCGGTGAGGTCTTCGCACAGCGATCGCGACGCTGCCATGACACCGGCACCGGCATTGTGGAACCAGCGTTCGAAGCGGTAGCCCCAAGCTAGCGGCACGGGGATGCGGGCGGCGAGGTATTCGGGGAAGCGCGTGTGATAGCTGGTGGTGAAGGCCCGGCCGGCCCTAAGGCAGTAGGCGCGCATGGCGAGGCCAATCGGCCCCTCGGTTGCGATATGGATGCAGTCGGGTTTGTCGCGCTCCACGCACTTGGCGGCATCGGACGGGCGGGCGAGCGCAAGCCTGATTTCGCTGTAGCCCGGCATCGGCACGGTCCAAAAGTCGGAGGGCGTGAGAAATGACAGCGAGAAGCCCGCGCCCGCCGCTTCGCGCTCGACATTTGCATAGGTGTTGACGACGCCGTTCACTTGCGGCTTCCAGGCGTCCGTTGCGATGAGGATCCGCATCAGGGCGCCGGAGACGCGGCGGGAGCTTTTCGCGACTCCGATTGCTGCGCGCGCAGCCCGTCGGTCCAATGGATGATTTCGAGCCGCCCGTCGGCGTGCTCCGCAACGGCGGTTCCGCTCTCCACCCAATCGCCGGTGTTCACATATTGGATGCCGTCGATCTCATGCATGCAGGAATGATGGATGTGACCGCAAATCACACCGGACGCACCCGCTTCGCGCGCCGCGCCGGCGAGCTTTTTCTCGAAGTTTCCCGCGTAGCTCACGATCCGCTTCACCCGGTATTTCAGGAAGGCCGAAAGCGACCAATAAGGCAGGCCGAGTCCGCGCCGGCCCCAATTCAGCACCGTGTTCGCGGCGGCTGCGACGTCGTAGGCGATATCGCCGATAACGGCGAGCCAGATCGCCTTCTTTATGACCGCGTCATATTCGTCGCCATGGATGACGAGAAAGCGCCGGCCGTCTGCAGTATTGTGGATCGCACGAAGGCGTACCTCGATGGGGCCCAGCGCCGTGCCGGCGAAAGCGCGCATCTCGTCGTCGTGATTGCCCGGGATGTAGACGATCCGGCTGCCGCTTTGCGCTTTCGATAGGAATTCCTTGACCACGAGCGTCTGCGAAGCGGGCCAGCTCGGGCCCCGTCGCAGGCGCCAAAAGTCGACCACGTCGCCCACGAGGTAGATCGTTTCGGCATCGTGGGCCCGAAGAAAGCTCAAAAGGTCCTCGGACCTGCAGGCCCGGGCTGCCAAATGAATGTCGGAAAAGAACAGGGCGCGGTATCTCACAGGCGCTTTATAGTTCGATGCGGCCGGATGGTCCACCCCTTGCCCCGGTTCTTAACGTCTGCGTCAAACTGCCTCTATTTTCGTTACAAGAATGTGACACGCTATTCGCTCATGCCGCAAAAAGAAAAACGGCCGGCGATGAGGCCGGCCGCGTGAGGTCGATAGGACTTTTCTTGCTATTTTAGAGGTTCGAGCGGTCCTTCGCCATAGAACTTATAGTTCGCACCGAGCGAGACGATATCGACAGAAGTGTCCGCAGTGCCATTTAGGGCGAGCGCGGCGGCGGGGGTGCTGGAGTTGCAATGGGTGGTGCCACCTGGGTTAACCGCAGGATTTGCCATACAGAAGCTCTCGTCGCTGAAGAACAGGTGCGAGTACGCGACGTTAAAGGAAAGCTTATCCGACCATTTATAGGTCGCGCCGAAGCTTAGGTAAATGCGATCGGCATCGGGGAGCAAGATATCCCGGTTGCTGTTGTCGATTGGCGCGCTGTCATAGCCAACGCCGGTGCGCAAGGTCAGCACGGGGCTATAAGCGTATTCGGCGCCAATAGAGTAGAACCAGCTGTCCTTATAGTTGAGGTTCAAGGTCTCGCAAACGCCGCCTGGGCAGCCGGCCCCGGTAGCGCTTATATTTCCGACGTGGCTCCAGTTCGTCCACTCAACCGTGCCAAGTGCGGTCAACTGGGGTGTGATGGCCTGCCTGAAGCTGAACGTCATTGAATCGGGGAGCGTAATTTTCCCGGTCGCAATGGCATTCACGGGAGGAACAAAGGACCCAGCGCCGGGGAACGAAGGAGAGAACGGGTTTAGGAACGCGCTTGTCGAGTAGAGGCCGCTCACATTCTCGGTCACTGAGGAGCGATATCCGAGACCGAGCGTGGTCCCAGGCATGGGATCCCAAAGCACGCCGGCTGTAGCGCCAACGCTCGTGTCGTCAGCCTGGTAGTTACGCGATGGAGATACCGGGAAGGGCGCGGTCAGAGGAGAATCCAACGCACCGTGTTCGAGCTTTATCTCGAAATACTCGATTTGCACGCCGGCGCCCACCGTCAATGTCGGTGTGATCTTGTAAGCGACCGTCGGATTGGCGTCGAGCGAGAATACCTTGGTCGTCGTGGCGAGAGGAGACCCAGCCCAGGTATTGTCCGGCTTGGTTACAAGGCCGAAGGGGGCGTTCAAACCGAGGCCGGCGTAAAGCCGGTCCGTGAGTTGGAGGGTCCAGTAAGACGCAGGAACGAGCGCATCTGTACCAACGTTGGTCGAACTGCCCCCCGGAGACGTTAGCGGTGGGATACCCGTGAGAAGGGTGCCGCCGGTCGCGTTCTCTTTAGCCGAACCCAAAATCCCCGAGTAGTTGGAAGACGAGTTGAACCCCGGTAAGGTTGCCGTTGCTGCAGGGTTCCAGTACATGGAGCTGATATCGTGACCCGCGGCCGCGCCGGCGTAAGAACTGCCCATGAAGTAAGCGGACTGCTCCGAGATGCCGAACCCGCCAACCTGGGCCTGGGCCTCGGTGATTATCGCGCCAGCCAAAAGCGCTGCCGCGCTCACCAGCACGAGCCTTACGTAACTCGATTTTCCCATGATCTCCCCCACGGTAAGCATTACACGTTCGCCTGCCCAGGCGCCGTTCTTATCGTCTGCCCACTTAATCACCAGAGTGCGCAGCATGGCAACGCTGCCGTAGGCGTATGGTGGTGTGAGCGGCGCGGAGAAAAAGCCGGCGGGACTCGGCGTCGAGGGGGTGGGGTATGTCTAGAAAGTGCGTTGAGATTCAGGGAGATGCCGCAGCGCACCATCGCCCAGCGGCAATCGATTCGCCAATGCAAAACGAGGAGATCTTCAACCGCAAAGGCGAGAAGCGTGGTTTTTTGCACGCGAACTGTTGCTCAATGGGCACGCACATAAATTAGTCCTTTTATTATGTGCGTGCTGCCCCCGGCTTTATTTGAGCGGTGCGGGTGGTTCGCCGAATTTATAGTTCAAGCCAACCGAGACAATATCGGCCGAGACATCGGCGGCGCCGGTCAAGAGGACGGCGCTCTGCGGCGTCAAATCGGTGCAGTGTGTGCTGCCCGTTACCTGCGAATTCGCTATACAGAATGGCGCGTTATCGAAGAAGATGTGGGAGTAAGCCGCGAGAAGCGTAATTTTTTCTGACCATTTATAACTGGCACCGATGTTTACATGGACGCGATTGCTATCTGGAACCAATGTATCGCGAGTGCTATCCGTGATGGGCGAGATTTCATAGCCAACGCCCCCCCGCAGGGTGAGCAGCGGCGTGTAGGCGTATTCCGCGCCAACCGAGAAAAACCATCCGTCGTTATAGTTAAGGTTTAGCGTTTCGCACGTTGTGGACCCAACGACGAGCAGGCATCCCCCGCTGGTTGCACTCACATTGCCGAGGCTGCTCCACCGGTCCCACTCGACGGTGCCGAGAAGGGTGAGTTGCGGATTTATGGCTTGCCTGACGCTGAAGGTGACTTCGTCGGGCAGCGTTAGGCCGGCGGTCGCGTTCGTGGAAATGCTGCCCCCGGGAACGCTCAGAAGGTAACTCCCGCTGGGGTTCACGGAGACGGCGGAGCGGTAGCCTAGACCGAGCGAAGTTCCCGGCACTGGCTGCCAGATCGCGCCGGCGGTTCCTCCCGCACTCGTGTCCATGGCTCCGTAGGAGCGCCCAGGACTAACGAGCTGCGGGCTGCTATTATTCCCCGGCAGAATATAGTCGCCGTGATTGAGCCAAATCTCGAAATACTCGATCTGCACGCCAGCGCCCACAGTCAGCGTAGGCGTGAGCATGTAAGCAACCGTTGGATTGGCGTCGAAGGAGAGAACCTTCGTTGTGTTCGCTATCGGCGATCCCGCCCAAGGAATGCTGTCCGGCTTCGTTACCAATCCAAAGGGAGAATTTAGCGCAAGGCCGAAATAAAGCCGGTCGTTGTATTGGTACGTCAGATACGAAGCCGGGACGAGCGCGTCGGAGCCCGCATTGGCCGAGGACGGAGTGTAGCTCAACAGAGGCAGTCCAGGGGCCGCTTCCAGCACGCCGCCGGTCGCATGCTCGTTTGCATTGCCGAAGATGCCGGTATAGCTGGACGATGAGTTGAAGCCCGGCAAGGTCGCGGTAGCCGCGGGGTTCCAGAACATGGAGCTGATATCGCCGCCCGCCGCTGCGCCGGCATAGGCGTCTCCGGTGAAATAGGTCGATTGCTCGCGAATTCCGAAGGCACCGGCAAGGGCCTCGCCGGAGGCGGCTACTCCCAAAAGAAGGGTAACGCCTGCAAGTAAAGTCCTTTGCAAGTTGTAGCCGCCTAGCATTGTCTCCCCCAATGTTGCAACTGATCGCGTCTCGCGCATCAGAGCATTTATGGGTTGCTATCGAATTTAACTTGCGTAAGACTTGCGATAATTGCAATCCAGCCCGGATAGACGATCGGGCGTAAACTGGGATATGCGGAATATTTTCCAGAAATACCACGTTTCCTCAGTGGCTTGGCTGGGCATGCTAGCGGCAGGAGCCGTAAAGACGGGGAAACCGTCTTGCGCCACGCCAATCGAACGGCTTTTTTTGAGGCATCTCTGTTGTGCAAAAGGCACAAAAAGTCACTCTACGATGGCCGGATCGAAACCGGAAGCTTACGCCAATTCCTTTGCGCGCGCCTTCTGGGGGAATCGCCGTCATTGCGACCGCCATGGTGGCAAAGGCCGCCTCGCGACGCCGCGCCCGATTAAGCGCACATTGCGCTAGGACGATGACACCTAGAGTGAGGTCCGTTTGAAATTTTGCGCCTTCGCGGTCAGATAAGGGAGGGCCGTTAGATCTCTTTCGGTGCCGCCTGCTTCTCGTAGACCCAGATGGCGGCGGGCGGAAGATTCAGCCAAACGCGCGTGTAGCGCCAAGCCTTCATCCGCAGCGCTTTGACGACGCGCGCTGGAACGGGGCTATCCTGCCGGTAGGTGAACTGAACGAACATCCCGCCCTCCTCGAGAACCTGGAGGCTGTTCTTCAACACAACGTAGATCAGCTTTTTGGAAAACAGGCGCATCGGCAAAGTCGATACAATCGCGCCGACGTTTCCGCCATTACGCTCTTGCCAAAGCTTCGCAAGGTCCTGTGCCGAGCCGATCACGACATCGACATGCGGAAATCTGCGCCTGAGATGTCCGCCGAGCTGGGCGTCGATTTCGATGAGCGTGAGCTTCTCCGGCTCTACGCCGTTCCGGATCAGCTGGCGCGTCACCGCCCCCGTCCCCGCGCCAAGCTCTATGATGTGAGAGTCGATGCGATCTCCGAGCACCGAAGTCATCGCCCGGCCCACAAACGGACTGGACGGAAACAGGCTGCATACCTGCCGGGGATTCTTGAGCGTTTGCTGCCAGAACAGAACCGGACCTTGCGCCGCTTGGGGAAGATCGGATAACTCGATGAGCTTACTCATGAAATTCGAAGATCTCTCGTGACGCCGGTAGCGGGATGATGCCTAAGGTGGTATTCTCCGCAGAGACACCGGCGGGACCGGAACGGCCGCCAGGGCGCTGCGATGTAAGCTCAGAGATACAAATCTGTGAGCTGGGGCGAGATTGTGACCCAATTAAGACATAAGGCTTCTTCTGAGCAATTGCAAACCCGTTATGGCAACAGCTCCGCCATCAAATTGAGTAAATCCACCATTAAATAACTCTGACTTGTGGAAATAATGCAAAAATGTCACGTTCGCGCCAAGCGTCATTCTATCGCAACGCAACTCCTGCAAATCGTTCTAAGAAGTGCTTAAGCGCCATGCTCCGGGATGCGGGCATGTTTGGGCCGGAAGAGCAAATGGCGAACAAGACGGGCCGTAAGGCGTTGCATTAAGGGGAGAAAACCATGTCCACAGCGGAGCTAACCGGCAAACTCAAGAGCATCGCAGCCGCGGACGTTCACGGCAAGCGCGTGCTGATCCGCGCCGACCTGAATGTACCTGCAGCCGGCGGCGAAGTAACGGACGCGACTCGCATCGAACGGTTCGTGCCAACTTTGAGGGAACTCACACAGCGCGGCGCAAAAGTTATCGTACTTTCGCATTTCGGACGTCCCAAGGGTGCGCCCGAAGCGGAATATTCCCTGCGCCCCGTCGCGAAAAAGCTCGCATCGCTCATGGAGGGTACGACGGTTCTCTTCGGTGAAGATTGCGTAGGCCCCCTTGCCGACGTGGTTGTGGCACAGCTGCAGCCGGGCCAAATCGCTTTGCTGGAGAATCTCCGGTTCCATAAAGGGGAAGAGAAGAACGATCCGGATTTCGCGGGCGAGCTTGCAAAGCTCGGCGACATTTACGTCAACGACGCCTTTTCTGTTTCGCACCGGGCTCACGCCTCGACCGAAGCGATAGCGCGCCTCTTGCCCGCTTACGTAGGCCCATCGATGATGGCCGAGATCGAAGCGCTCAAGCTCGCTTGCGACCTTCCGGAGCGTCCCGTGGCGGCGGTCATCGGCGGTTCGAAGGTCTCCACGAAAATCGATGTGCTGGTGCATCTCGTGAAGAAGATGGATTATCTCATCGTCGGCGGTGGAATGGCCAACACTTTCCTTTACGCGAAGGGAATCAAAGTGGGCCGCTCTTTATGCGAACCCGGTCTGATGGATACCGTTGAAAAGATCCTTTCGCAGGCGGCGGAATCGGGCTGCCGGATCGTGCTGCCAGTCGACGCCACCATTGCAAAAGAACTCAAGGCGAATGCGGCGGTGGAAACCGTTCCCGTAGGCCAGGTCCCGGACGACGCGATGATCCTCGATGCCGGCCCTCGCTCTGTCGAGGAGTTCAAGCAGCGCATTGAAAAATGCAAGACGCTCCTCTGGAACGGTCCCATCGGCGCATTCGAAATCCCGCCTTTCGGGGAGGCCACTTTTGCGCTCGCCCGCGAAGCGGCAAAACTCACTCAGGCAGGCAAGCTCCGCACTGTCGCCGGGGGCGGGGATACGGTCGCGGCGCTGAATGCGGCGGGTGTTACCGATCAGTTCAGCTATGTATCCACAGCGGGTGGTGCATTCCTCGAATGGCTTGAAGGCCGCACACTTCCAGGTGTTGCAGCCCTTGCACGCTCGTGAGATGAATACAATCCGCATTACAGGGAGGCTAAAATGGCCCGTATAACGCTTAGGCAACTTCTCGACCACGCAGCGGAGCACGGCTACGGTGTGCCGGCATTCAATATCAACAACATGGAGCAAGGCATCGCCATTATGGAAGCGGCGAAGCAAACCGATAGCCCGGTCATCATCCAGGCCAGCCGCGGTGCCCGCTCCTACGCCGGCGACCTTCTGCTCTCGAAGCTCATCGAGGGTCTTGAGGCGCAGTATCCCAGCATTCCGGTCTGCATGCACCAGGATCACGGCAATAACGAAGCCACCTGCGCCAGCGCGATCCGCATCGGTTTCGACAGCGTGATGATGGACGGCTCGCTCAAATCGGACGGTGCCACACCGGCGAGCTATGAATACAACGTCGCCATAACCTCTAAGGTAACCGAGATGGCGCATTGGGTCGGCGTGTCGGTCGAAGGCGAGCTAGGCTGCCTCGGCAGTCTTGAGACCGGCCATGGCGAGAAAGAGGACGGGCACGGCGCCGAGGGCAAGCTCTCGAAGGAGCAGCTCCTGACGGACCCGAACGAAGCGGCGAAATTCGTCTCCGAGACGAAGGTCGATGCCTTGGCCGTCGCCATCGGCACATCGCACGGCGCCTATAAATTCACTCACAAGCCGACCGGCGACGTGCTCGCGATGAACGTCATCGAGGCTATCCACAAGCGGATCCCCAACACCCACCTCGTGATGCATGGCTCTTCCTCGGTGCCGAAGGAACTCCTCGATATCATCAACGAGTTCGGCGGTGAGATGCCCACAACCTTCGGCGTGCCGGTGGAGGAGTTGCAGCGCGGCATCCGCCATGGCGTGCGCAAGATCAATATCGACACCGACTTGCGGCTTGCCGTGACGGGCGCGATTCGCAAGACGCTTGCCACCTCCAAGAAAGAATTCGATCCGCGCAAATATCTCAAACCCGCTCTGGTTGCGATGCAGCAGGTCTGCAAAGACCGCTACGAGCAGTTCGGCACGGCCGGCCACGCTTCCAAGATCAAGGTCGTTCCCGCCGCGGAGATGGCGAAGCGCTACGCTAAGGGCGAACTGGATCCAAGAATCGCTTAGCCTGAGGCCGCTCTTTGCCTCGCGGGCGTTTTTTATCGTCCCGCGCACAATGCTCTGTGCGCGGGAAACAAATGCATTTTTGGGCTCCGAAGCGGCATCGTATAGCGC
>JBKQIH010000184.1:0-7956 GCA_052148445.1 Rhodomicrobium sp. | reverse complement strand
ATCCCGAACATCTTGGCGCCAGGGTTGGCTTCATCTCCGTGCTCCATACCTGGGGTTCGGCAATGACCCATCACCCTCATGTGCACATGATCGCGCCCGGCGGCGGCATCTCGCCGGACGGCACGCGTTGGATTGCCTGCCGGCGCGGCTTCTTCCTGCCGGTGCTCGTGCTCTCCGCGCTGTTCCGGCGCCTCATGCTGGAAAAGCTTGCCGCCGCGCACAAGGCGGGCAAGCTTAAGTTTTTCGGCGAGCACGCGCATCTTGCCTGCGCGCATGCATTCGCCTGCTTCCTGGCGCCGCTCAGAAAGACGGACTGGTTTGTCTATTCTAAGCGTCCATTTTCCGGGCCCAAGGCTGTGTTAGCGTACCTTGCGCGCTACACCCACCGCGTTACGATCTCCAATCGCCGCCTCGTCTCCGCGGACGCCAGCGGCGTCACCTTCACATACAAGGACTACAGGATCGAGGGGCCTGGCCGCTACAAGAGGATGACGCTCGGGACGGGCGAATTTATCCGCCGTTTTCTCATCCATGTTCTGCCAAAAGGGTTCCATCGCATCCGCCATTACGGGCTTCTGGCCAGCGGTTGCCGCGCGGAAAATCTCGCCACGATCCGCATCCTGCTCGCCATGGCAGCGTCGGCGTCAAAGAAAGCTGATTGCGGTAATGGCGGTGCGCTTGCCGCCGCAGCGCCGGTTCATCTCTGCCCGTGTTGCGGCAGCCCGATGCTGATCATCGAGACCTTCGAGGGCCGATGCCGGCGGCGGAGGCCGGCGCCAGCGCGGGCGGAGATCGACACGTCATGAGCGGGATCGCGAGCGCTTCCACTCCGATTGCTGCCCGTCTTCGCCGCCGCTTTCAGGCCGGCCACGGCGGCGCTTGCTCATATGCCGCTCAAGAACCGCGGCTTGAGCCTCAACCGGCTCCTATGTGCAGACGATACCCCTACCGCGAGACAGCAATCACACGAACTTATCATGCAGCCAAAGCTTCTCCGTGGTGCCTAACCATACCAGCGGCACCGCTGGCAGATCATAAATCCCCATAGCACTTGCTGCACCGCGCCCTGCTTCCCGCGGGTTCCTTCCCTGAGGGCTTTCGGACACCGGCCCCAGAGGCTGTTGAACCGTTTGGCATGGGCCGGTGTCCGAAAGCCTCCACAGGTCCGGTCATTCAAAGACCCTTCTCAGAGCGGCAGCTTTCGGCGCGAGCGGACAAAAACCTGAGCGCTCGCTCCTGCCACAAAACCACCTCCATACTTCGAATTGCTTGGTCGATTGCGATTTGGATGCAGCTGTGAAGCTAACCGCGAGCGCATTCAGCACGCTCAAGGCAACCCCTCGATCGGCCGCGCCGGACCCCTACAACAGGCCATGGCCGCGATGATAAAGAACGGCACAGACAAAGAGGTCCATCCCTAAAACTGGGTGCCCTTCATCCTCGTCGGCGAAGGAGGAGGATAAGCTCAAATGCCAGCTTGAGAGCACACGTTTTCAAGGGTAAAATCAAAATTAAATATCGGTGGGGACGCAATTTCATGCGACAAGTATTTATCTGTTTGGCAATTCCCGCGCTTGTGGTCTCTACAGGAGCGATTTCCGCGCTCGCGCACTCACTGGATGAAACAGACGATGGTTCCATACCGCCGCCACTTATGATTGAGATGCGCGAGGCTGAAGCCCTCGCAAAAGATCTTGGCGCTTCAGCGAACGCCACTCGCGGAGGCATCAACCAATTCAAACTTTGGGCATCGGGGCAAACTCTGAAAGCCTGTTTTTTTGATGGCGAGGACAGGGTAAAAGAATATTTCATTACAACGAGCAAGGTGTGGACTACGGGCACCTCCTTAGCAATCGACTTCGGCGTTGCACCGCAATACACCGTCTGCGATCCGCAGAAGCCCAGCGACATTCGGATTTCATTCGCTCGCTCCGGAAGCTGGTCTTACGTCGGCACCGATAGTTTACGGTACGACCTCAATGGTCCCTCTCTCAATGTCGATTATCCTCAGAGGGGTGCTTGGGAAAGCTTGGACAAAAACGAGCTTGCTCATCTTATCCTCCACGAACTCGGCCATGCCTTGGCATTGGAGCATGAACATCAGAACCCTAAAGAGAATTGCGGTACTGAGTTCGACTGGGACAAGGTCTATCCCTATTTCGAAACGAGGTTGCATTGGACCAAGCAAGAAATCGATTTCAACATGCGGACCAAACTCAATGAGCCGCGGATACGTTGGACGCCCTATGATAAGCAATCAATTATGCACTACTACTTTGCTCCGTGGATGTTTAAGAAAGGCACGGCATCGAGTTGTTATGTCGGAAACAATCTCCGGCCTTCAGCTGTCGATTTGAGTATGATTCGGACTGCCTATCCTTTGGTGGTCGCGTCACAGGACGGTCACCTGCAGGATCAAGCCGATCGCTTCAGCTCCGTCTTAGCCAGCCTAAAGCTGACGGTGGCCCAGCTTTCGCATATTGCCCAGGAGGTCAAGACTGCTTTAGAGGGCTTCAAGCGCCCAGTCAGTTTGCAGTTCGATCTTGAGAAGGGGACAACGAGAGGGCCTGGTGCCCCGATTCCAGCGCTGAATGATTGTGGCGCAGGCGCTTCATCAGCCGGGAACGTCACTTGCCAGGTTGCAAACGACGCTTCCGGTTTCGTTCTCAATGTTACGCCGAAGCCCTAAGCGTATGGGCACATTGCGCTCAATTGTGCTGAGTTTAAAGGCGCTTCGACGGGGGATATCGTGCCATCACCCTATTTAGCAGGCTGGCTTAGCGCAATTTTGCTTCTTTGGAGTGCAGACGCTACAGTTGCGCAACCGGCAAAGAGCATGCCCCCACAGGAACCAACGATTGTAGTTGATGCCGGTATGCACACCGCGAGCATCAACACTGTGGGCGTCGACGCGGCGTGCACGCTGCTCGCCACCGGCTCTAACGATAAGACTGTGCGGCTGTGGCACTTGCCGGAAGGCAAGCTGCTCAGAACTTTGCGTCCTCCAATTCGATCGCCAGGCGGCGGCGCAATTTATGGGGTCGCCGTGGCGCCGAACCGCGCCTGGGTGGCTGTCGCCGGAGCGCTCGGTGCAGGCTGGGATTGGTGGGTTTACGTTTTCGATCCAGCGACGGGGGCTGTGATAACCCGGCTCGGACCGCTTCCCAACATTGTCAGCGAACTTGCAGTGTCCGCCGATGGACACTATCTGGCGGCGACACTGCGCGGCGGCGACGGTGTGCGTGTTTGGGAGCACACAGGAGCAGGCCGCGGAAGCTGGAAGCTCATTCATGAAGATAAGCAATATGGCGGGCAATCTTCCTTTGGTGTGGCGTTTGGCCCGAAGGGCGCCCTTTATACCGTCGCTTACGATGGCAAGCTTCGCCGTTACGAGCCCGGATTCGCTAGCAAGCCTCTGGTGGTAGCTACCAAATCAGGCACTGTTCCATACTCCATAGCGGTCAATTCAGCCGGAGATAGGCTGGCCGTTGGCTATGGTAACAGCCCGAAGATCGAAATTTACGATGCGGCCTCACTCGGGTGGCGCTTCGATGCCGACACCAAGGGCATAGCTAATGGCGATTTTCGGTCGCTCGCGTGGTCACCGGATGGCAAGCGGCTCTATGCTGGCGGAGGGTATAAAAAACTTAATGTCAATGAGAACCGCTATACAGCGGTAGTCCGGGTTTGGAATCGCGATGGCGAACACTTGAAGGGAGAAATCATGGTTCCCGAAAGTGACATTCAAAGTTTGGCCCCTTGTGGCCGTGCGGTCGCCATGGGTACCAGCGATCCGGCTTTAAGGCTTATCAACCTGCGCCGATGGAGTCCTTTCTGGCGATTCCCCGTGCATCCCGACATGCGTAATAAGCTTCGCGGCAACTTCACGATTTCGGGCGATGGAATGCGCGTTCGCTTTGGGCTTGCTTACGGAGGGGAGGAACCGGTTGTTTTTGACTTGGCCGCGAAGCAATTGGTGGAGGCCTGGGACGAAGAACCAACCTTTTACCCGGCGGACACCGAGAGCCTCAATGTTACAGATTGGGAGGACTCCTTTGATCCGAAGGTTGGGGGCGAATCGCTCAAGCTAAATATTTTCTTTCAAGTTGAACGAGCTCGCTCGCTCGCCATCGCGCCAAACAAGGAGTCGTTTATCATCGGTACTGATGACAGGCTGCTCGCTTACACAAAAAACGGCAAGCTGCTTTGGCAAAGGCCGGCTCCTGCGATTGTCGGGGGCGTGAACGTTGCGCAAAATGGGCGGGTTTTCGTCGCGGCTTGCGGAGACGGAACCCTGCGTTGGTATCGGCTCTCGGATGGGCAGGAGCTGCTTGCCCTTTTCGTGCATGCAAAAGACCGCCGCTGGGCAGCCTGGACCCCTGGCGGATACTACACCGCGTCTCTTTTAGGAGGCGAGAATCTTATCGGGTGGCAGGTCAATCTCAATCAGGAGGAGGCCGCCAGCTTCGTTCCCGTTACGAAATACGCGGATAGATTCTACCGGCCCGATGTCGTTGTTCGCGCCCTGCTCGATGTCGATTCGGCCAAGGCTATTTCGCAAGCAGACTTGTTCGCAGAGAAGAAGGGATTCGAGGAGGATATCAGAAAGCCAGTTCCTCTAGAGCTGAGAATTTTGTATTATTCGTTCATCCCTTCGGATAACGTCGTCACGCTAAGCTTTGCGCTGAATTCGCAATCGAATTTGCCAATCAAACAAATATTCGCCCTGGTCAATGGCCACCGGGCAAAGGCCGCGCTGAACGGCGCGACAGGCGAGGCAACAGTTGCGGTACCCAAGGGACGCGTAACCATCACTATAGTAGCTGAGACGGCATCGTCGCGTGCTTCCGCCAGCATAGACTTGCTGCGGGAGACGCCGCCGCCGCGCCTTGCCGTGCCCCGTCTTTCGGAGGATCCCTTGCAAGCGGACAGGCAGGTCAAACGCATGGCGGAAGCCCTGGTGGGCTCGCGAGATGAGGCCTTCCGATCGCTGAAGCATGAATGGCAAATAAGGGAGCCCGAACGCCGTCCGGGTCTAGACATGGCGCCTGGAGGGGGGCTCACCCAGCCGGTGGAGACGGCAGAAGACGACAAACTTGTAACCGCCGACTATACGGCTGGAAAAGCACAAGTCACACGGTCTCCGGCTATATTATTAGATAGTCCTGACCCGGAAAGGGAAAAGGTCTACGAACTTTTGGACCTGGGACGGTATGAAGAAGCGGAAGAGAATGCCCGCGCCCTCGTCGAGCCGGGGAGGCCAAATGAAGATCTGGCCTACGTCGTCTATCGGCGCGGCCGGTATGACGACTCGGAACATCTCTACGAGCAATTGCTGGAATCCGAACTTCGATCGCGTGGAAAGAAGATAGCTTATTATCGAGGAGAGAAAATAGCTCATTATGTTGCGTGGCTGGCCCGTATCCGTCGGGCGAAAGCGGATGTGGCTGGCGCGGAAAGGCTTTATCAGCGTTCCCTTGAGTTGGCCCAACCTTTCAGCAATTTCCCCGACCCGGAATCGCGGCTCATTGCGTTCGAATTTGCGCAGTTTTACTTGTCTCAGCGCCGGTACGGTGAAGCAGAGCAACTCGCGACGCTTGCCCTATCAAAAGACCAGTTCCGGGGCGGGTACCAGAGCGAGGAATTTTCTGCGGAGTTGGCGGAAGCGGAAGACGAACAGTTGCTTGGCCTCATCGCGAAAAAGCAAGGCGATTGGGAAAGAGCCCACGAAAACTTTCACAAAGCCTTTCTAGTTCGCTCACGTCATGAGACTCGGAGGTTGAAGACCGTCCAGTCAAATTGGCTCGTGGTTGGAGACAACCCCGCGAAAGGTGCGTACGACCTGGGACAAGAGCTGATTTCTGCGGCATTCGAGCTTGGCAAAAAGCGAGGCAATCCGAACGGCGCTCTGGTGGCAGAGAGCTTTCTTGTAGCTCAGAGCGTGTTGCAGGCGCCGGCAGCATCGGCGCTCGCGCAGATGGCCGCGCGCTTCGCAGTTGGGACTGACGACTTTGCCGTCTTGTTGCGTGAGCGGCAGGATTTGGCGCGCGTATTGGACGAAACTGGGAATGAACAGCGACGGGTCATTGCAGACCCTACAGATTCTAACGATACATGGGTCATTGTAGGGCCCGACGAGGAAGGACTTGATGAGCAATTCAAGCGCACCAAGGAAAAGATTGCTGCGTTAGATGATCGGCTCAAGCGTTATCCGCAATTTTTTGTTTTTGCGACCACGCTCGCCCAAAGCGTGGAAGATGTGCAATCCATTCTCCTGCCTGAAGAAGCGTTTCTTCAATTTTTGTTATTGGATCATGAAAGCTTTGCCTGGGTTGTTACAAAGACAAGCGCTCCCAAATTCGTGAAGCTCCCGTTGAATTCCAAGGAGATTGCTGAGGGTGTCCAAGCTCTTCGCTGCGGGCTCGATCCGGCGATCTGGTTCAGCACGCCGCCACAACCTGCGCTCATTCAAAGCTGCCTAAACCTATTGGGTTCGCCACCCACGCCTGTTAAGGGCGAGGCCTTGCCTTTTGATATACAAAGGTCGCATGCGCTTTATCAGGCGCTGTTCGGGCAAGTTGAAAACCTGATCAAGGACAAGAAGCTGATCATCGTGCCCTCGGGACCGCTGACCTCCTTGCCGTTTTCGGTGCTGGTGACAGAGGCAGCCGATGCCAAACTTACGAAATTTGAGGCCTATCGCAAGGCGGCCTGGCTTGGTGTGCGTGAGCCCATCACGGTGCTGCCTTCGGTGGTAAGCCTCCAGGCATTGCGTAAATATGCCAAGCAAAGCAATGCTCCAAATCCCTTTGTTGGCTTCGGGAACCCTCTATTGGTTGGACAACGCTTAGGGGGAAGTCAGAAGGCATGGACGGTGCAACATTGCCCTCCGCTAGAAACCGCGTCTCTGCCCCTAGCGGAGTCTGAGGTTGCCCAGCCCGCTAGCTTGGATGCCGTTAGATCGGGCGACGGGGGTGTAAATGTCCAAGATATCAAGCTCTTGGAGCCTCTGCCACAAACGACGAACGAGCTGTGTTCTGTGGCGCGCCGGCTTGGTATTCCTGAAAGCGAGATCGAAAGCAGAGTTT
Organism: Rhodomicrobium sp.; assembly: GCA_052148445.1. Taxonomy (GTDB): domain Bacteria; phylum Pseudomonadota; class Alphaproteobacteria; order Rhizobiales; family Rhodomicrobiaceae; genus Rhodomicrobium. The sequence continues at coordinate 868 of JBKQIH010000184.1, read as the reverse complement.
GGCTTGGCAGCCGCGCCACCAAGACCAACGTTAAAGAGCTTAGCCGGCAGGGTGAACTTGAGACCTACCGCATTGTACAATTTGCCACCCATGGGCTGATCGCAGGCGAGGTGAAGAACCTGGCCCAGGCCGCTTTGGTGCTAACCCCACCCGCAACAGCAACGGACGCCGATGACGGCCTTTTGACCGCGTCGGAAGTCACCGAATTAAAGTTCAATGCGGATTGGGTCGTGCTCTCGGCCTGCAACACGGCCGCAGGCGGCGCGCAGAACGCCGAGGCGCTTTCGGGCCTGGCCCGCGCCTTTTTCTATGCTGGAGCGAGGGCGATTTTGGTCTCGCACTGGCATATCGATACGGACGCCGCCGTGAAGCTAACCACGGGCGCCTTCGCCGCTCTCATCGCAAACCCTTCGATTGGTCGGGCCGGAGCACTGCAACAGGCCATGAGCGCTATGATCAAGAACGGCACAGACAAAGAGGTCCACCCCTCAATCTGGGCCCCCTTCAGCCTCGTCGGCGAAGGCGGCGCCGCACGATAATTTACTTCCGCTTCCGTCAGGTAGGACCAGACTAATCAAGCCCAATGTCAAGTACAGCCGGATTGGGTCAGGAGTGTCGATTTTTCCTGCGATTTCGATGATTCCGCTCAGCTCCCGGCAGCCGAAGAAATTGCCGCAACTGCGAAGAGGGTAAGTTTGGGATCTCCGGAATTTTGTTCGAAAATCCTGAACAGCCGGAATCGGCCGAGGCTGTGTGAAAACGTGTACGGACGAAAAAATGATAGAATTTTTTTCCTCGTTGGGTCGCACTGAAACTCCCTGTCCGCTTAATGGGCATTCATCAAGCAGTGTGAAACGGCAAGATCAAA
>JBKQIH010000183.1:0-59362 GCA_052148445.1 Rhodomicrobium sp. | reverse complement strand
TCAGCGCCGAGGCCTGGTCCGTCTTGCTGGATGGAAGGCCTTCATAAGAAGCGCCGATGATCGGCAGGAAGATCAGCGGTAACCCGAAGCCGAGCAGCATGCGCGACTTGGCGAAGTACCAGAAGTTCAGATCGGGCGTCAGATTGGTCAGCCCATACATCGAGATCGCGATCATGATCGCGCCGGCCGCGATGAGATATTTGGGCTGGACGCGGTTCGAGAGCGCGCCCACCACGAACATCATGAACATGGTGACAAGCCCGCCCGGCGAGAGCACGAGGCCGGCCCATGTCGCCGTATAGCCGAACTGCTCCTGCACCATTTGAGGCATGAACTGCGTCGTGGCGTAGAGAATGGCGCCGGTAGCCAGCATCACCACAAAGGCGGATCCGAACTGCCGCGTCGCGATCATCCGCACGTCGGCGGTAGGACTTTTCTGCGCCGCTTCCCATGGGATCAGCGCCATAAAGGCTAGGACGCAAATAACCGAGAAGATCACGATGAAGTTGGATGCGAACCAGTCCTCGACCAGGCCGCGGTCTAGCACGACCTCCAGAGAGCCGAGGAATGTCGCAACAAGCAGAAAGCCAATTAAATCGAACCGGGCGCTGTAATCCGCGAGTTTCTCTCCATTGATTAGAACATAGACGAGTGCCATGGCGGCGAGGCCGACGGGACCGTTGATGAGGAAGTTCCACTGCCAGGAGTAATTGTCGGCGATCCAGCCGCCGAGCGTCGGCCCGACGACGGGCGCGACGACCACGGCGACGCCGAAGAGCGCGAAAGCCTGGCCGCGCTTTTGGGGCGGGAAGGAATCGGCAAGGATGGACTGTGCAACAGGCACCATGCCGCCCCCGCCGAGCCCCTGCAGGATGCGGAACAAGAGCAGCGATTGGAGATTCCACGCCAAGCCGCAAAGGATGGAGCTCAGCGTGAACAACCCCAAGGAGAAAAGGAAAAATGACTTGCGGCCGAACCTCTTCGGCAGAAAGCTCGTGGCCGTGACAATAATGGCATTGGCGACGAGATAGGTGGTCACCACCCAGGAGGCCTCGTCTTCGCTGACTCCCAGACCACCCGCGATATAGGGCAGCGCCACATTGGCGATGGTGGTATCGAGGACCTCCATGAACACCGCAAGCGCTACCACAACGGCGATTAGCCAGGGATTGGTGCTTGCGGCAGCCGGGGCTGCCGGAGCTGGAAGGGTTTCAGCCTTCGCGCTCACACCAGCCTCCACTTTTCTAACAGTGAGGTTAGCCGTTCATAAAGCGAGGGCTTTGGGTTCACCCGCACGCTGGGCTCAACGGACATGCCTGGGCCGAGCGCGACATCGGCTGGCGGATTGTCTATGACGACCTTCACCGGCACCCGCTGCACGATCTTGACGTAATTGCCGGTCGCGTTCTGCGCCGGCAGCAGCGAGAACGCCGTACCGGACCCAGGCTGAACGCTTGCCACGTGGCCATGGATTTGACGCTCCGGATAGGCGTCGATGGTCAAGGTGACGGGCTCGCCCGGCCGCATACGATCGAGCTGGGTCTCCTTGAAGTTCGCGGTAACCCAAATGTCATCGGGAACGAACATGGTGAGGTTCGTCCCCGGCTGTGCAAATTCGCCGGGCTCGGCGGTAAGATTAACGGCGCGCCCCGGTACCGCGGCGGTCACCGTGGTATAGGACAGGTTCAGCTTTGCCTGATCGCGCTGCGCGGCGGCCTGCTCAAGGTTCGCATCGGCGGTGCCGCGCTGGGCCTTCAGAGATTCGATCTGCCTCTGAGCGACGCTGAGGGCCGCTTGCGTGCTCTTGAGCCCCGCCGCCTGCTGGAGAAGCTGCGAGCTATATTGCTGAGCGTTCTGTACGCTGCCATAGCCTGTTCCGGCAAGGTGCTCGTAGCGCTCCGCCTGTTGCTTTGCGAAGGTGAGACCGGCCTGCGCCTGCTCGACTTGGGCCTGGCTAGCGTTGATTTGCGCGTCCTGAACCTTGATTTGGGCGTCGATGTTCTTGATGGCGGCTTGTGCGGCATCCACTTGCGCATTCGCCTGCTCGAGCGCGATGCGGTAATCGCGGTCGTCGATGCGGGCAATGACGCCGCCTGCGGGAACGTGCTGGTTGTCGGTGACCGGCACTTGCGTCACGTAGCCCGATATTTTCGGGGCAATGGCGATCTGGCGGGAGGCGATAAACGCGTCGTCGGTCGACTCGAAGTGGTTGGCGTAATCCCAATAGACATAGCCGGATGCCAGTGCCGTGCCGAGAAGGAGGGCAGCCAAAACGGAGCTGAGTGGACGCCGGCGAAGAAAACTCTTCCGGGCCGCACCGCGTGCTGGCGCTTGCGGATGCTCGTGTTCCGCCTCGCCCGGTAATTCGGGCTGCGGCGCCTCGACGGCCGGGCGCTCGAGCGTGGACGGATCCCGGGCCTTCAGTTTCTCTCTCCAGCGCTGCTTGTAGGCGGGGTCGTTGCTGCCATGCCAGTCCTGCCACCCAGTCCCGGATTGCGGACGTTCCTCGAAGAGCGCCTCTCCTGCCCCGGCGTCATCTTTCAACATTGCGCAGCTCCTGCCTTCCGGCCAAAATGGTTACCTAGTTTACAGAACGAAACCGTATCGTTCTTTTAATTAAGGCAGCGCGCGGGCTGTGTCAATAAAAAAACGAAACGGTAACGTTCTCTTTACAGGGGGCAGCTTAAGCACTATTTAGATGATGCCCGCCAAGCCGCCGGGCGGGACACAAGCTTGGCAACTTGGCTAGGAACGGGAACGAGATGGCAACTGCAACACTAACGGAAAAAAACTCTAAGACGCGCCGCGGCGTGCGGTCAGGCAGGCCGCCGAAGGAATTCGCTGGCGAGGTTGACGAGCGCATCATCGAGGCTGCCCGCAAAGTCTTTCTTGAGCGCGGATATGAGGGGGCGAGCGTCGATGAGATCGCCGAGACGGCGCGCGCGGGAAAGCCCACGATCTATGCGCGTTTTTCTAACAAGCAAGCGCTGTTCAAAGCTACTCTCATGCGTCACATCGCCGATAAGCATTCGCGGGTTGCAAGCTATTCACCCTCGGGCACGACGGTGGAGGAGCGTCTTGCGAGCATCGGTGCGGCGGTACTGCGTGAGACTTTGACCGGCGAGGGAATTGGCTTGGCCCGCCTGGGCATAGCCGAGGCACGCAAGTTTCCGGATCTTGGGAACAGCGTTTGCCGCATTGCGCGGGAGCAGGGAGCTGAAACCGTTGCGCGGCTCTTGGGCGAGGTAGCGGAATGCGGCACGTCCGCAGCTTCGCCTGCGTTCAGTCAAGATGGCACGATGGCGGCTCGATATTTTCTCGATTTGATTGTCTTGCCATTGTTCATGCGCGCCCTGGCAGGCGAGAGCCTGGAGACGCTCCACGCCGAGATCGGCCGCCATGTGACGGAAAGAGTCGCTTTCTTCCTTGCGGCATGCGGGCATGGCGGCATTCGCTGATATTGTTGTTACAACCGCTCAGCGGGCGTCGTGCTTGTCGAAGGCTTCAAGACCGAAGGCGTAGGCGCGCTGGCAGGGCCAGAGTCTGGTTAATGCGGAGACGGTAAATGCGGAAGGATTTCAATATCTTCCCGCCACAAAAATCGCGATTTTTCGCGTTTTCACCTACAATAACGCGATTCAAAAAGTCCGTTAAATATATTCTCAGTTTGCCGTTAACCTTAAACCAGGCAGTTTAGCTGGCGAAAGTGCGCGCGGTTGTGGTATTTTTCCACGTTGAATCAGCACATTAGCGCGCTTAACGGTTTCGCAAGACGCTTTCTAGGAGGATGGCGCCCAAGAAAATTCCTTCGCCGGGCCAAGAGCCTCGGCCCGAGGGGCGATCGAATCGACAGGCGGGAGGGCAATTTGCTGACAGGTGCCGCGCCGGGAACGCGAATGGCGGAACGCAAGCGGGCGGCTGCTCGCCGCCCGATCCCGCGCTCCGCCAGCGATTTATGCGCCAACATTCATCTCGGCGACCACGGGCGGAACGATCAGCTTGGCCTCGGTCGCGGCCACGATTTGATCGACGGTGACGCCCGGAGCGCGTTCTATAAGCACCAGGCCTTCTTCGGTTGGCTGGATCACGGCAAGCTCGGTGACGATCAGGCTCACGCGCCGGATCGAAGTCAGCGGCAGCGAGCACTTCTTCACGATCTTGCGCTCGCCCTTGTTGGTGTGGGTCATGGCAACGATCACCCGCTTGGCGCCGGTGACAAGGTCCATGGCGCCGCCCATGCCGGGCACCATCGCTCCTGGCACCATCCAGTTGGCGAGTTGGCCCTGTTCGTCGACCTGCAATCCGCCGAGCACGGTTGCGTCAACGTGCCCGCCGCGGATCAGTCCGAACGACAACGCGCTGTCGAAGGAACAGGCGCCGGGCAGCGCGCCCACGGCCCTGCCGCCGGCGTCGGTGAGATAGGGGTCTTCCATGCCTTCTTCCGGCAGCGGCGACATGCCGATAATGCCATTCTCCGATTGGAAGAAGACCGATATACCCTTTGGCAAGTAATTGGCGACGGTGGCTGGGAGGCCGATGCCGAGGTTGACAAGGCTGTCTTCTGGCAGCTCTCCCGCGACGCGCCTAGCGATGAGCTCTTTACTATCCATGGCGGCTGTTCCTTTCGATCACGTGGTCGACAACAACGTGCGGCGTATGAACGGCATCGGGCGGGATGACACCGATCGGCACGATCTCGTCCGGCTCGACGATGACGGTGCCTGCGGCCATGGCCATCACGGGGTTGAAGTTCCGCGCCGTGAGCGCGTATTCGAGATTGCCGCGATAATCGCAGCGTCTTGCGGACACCAGCGCAAAATCGGCGTGCAGCGGCGTCTCAAGCAGGTATTGCTGGCCCTCAACCTCGACAACGCGCTTCCCCTCGGCGACAACGGTGCCAAGGCCCGTCGAAGTCAGCACGCCGCCCAGCCCGTAGCCGGCCGCGCGAATGCGCTCGGCGAGCGTTCCTTGCGGGACGAGTTCAACCTCGATCTCCTTCGCGATCATCTGCTTTTGGGTTTCGGGATTGGTGCCGATATGCGAGGCGATGACCTTCTTGACCAGCCTAGCCGAGATCAACTGGCCGATTGCGAAGCCCGGCCGCGCGGTGTCGTTGGCGATGATCGTGAGGCCGCCGCGCTTTTGCCGGACCAGTTCCGCGATGATGCGGTGCGGGCTACCGATGCCCATGAACCCGCCAATCATGAGAGAGGCGTTTTCGGGTATCATCTCGACCGCCCCGGTTAACGAGATCGCTTTTTTCATGAACTCCCCCTGACCATTGGGCTATTCACCGTGTTGGGCCGCCCGGCCCCGATCGAACCGCTGCACAGTAGAATTGGGCGGCACACAGTCCACCCTTCCGCGATCCAGACCGGTAATTCCAGAGCTGAGCTACTTGGGCAGAATAGGTTTAGTGGCCCATTTTACCTTTGATTTACGTCAATCCTGGCAGTTCACGGTAATTTGAGCCTAGTCATGGCAGCATTGCAGCCGCAAAGCCCCGGTTCCGGGCGCTGGCTTTTCCTGAAAGCGCGCGGCTCGCCAAAAAACCGTACCGCAAAGCGGTTGCATTTCTATCGCGGATCCGAATGGATGGATCGCGTTAATCCTGGAGGTTTAGCAGCGATGGTTCCTATCCTCGAAACGCCCCGCCTCGTGCTGCGTCCGCTGGAGCTTGCCGACGCGGCGGCGGGGCAAGAGCTGTTTCCGCATTGGGAAATCGTGCGCTATTTGAATGCGAATGTACCCTGGCCTTACCCTGAAGGCGGCGCGCTCCAATACTATCGGGACGTGGCCTTGCCCGCGATGGAGCGGGGCGAACAGTGGATTTGGGCCATCCGCCTCAAGGGAGGTCCGGAGCATCTGGCCGGCGTCATCAATCTTATGGCGAACCGGGACGAAAACCGGGGTTTCTGGCTAGGGCTGCCATGGCAGGGCCAAGGGTTGATGCCGGAGGCTTGCGAGGCGGTGACGGAGTTTTGGTTCAACGGGCTTGGGCGCGAAGTCTTGCGGGTATCGAAAGCGGTTCCGAATGTCGCTTCCCGGCGCGTTTCGGAGAAGCAAGGCGCCCGGCTCGTAGCGGTCGAGGAGCGCGATTTCGTTTCCGGCAGGTGGCCAACGGAAATCTGGGAGCTGACGAGGGCGGAATGGAACGGCAAACGGACTCCCGGTTAGGAGAAGGCACGCTCCCGCTATGCGCTTAACCGGTCCTGTGCTAAGGCTGCGCAGCTTCGAAAGCCACTATAACCGGACCCAATATGAGCACCACGAGCCATCCGATCTCCCTTCCCCAAGGCGTCGCGGCCATGCCCCAAGGCAGCGTTACGGCCATGGCGCTTTCGGCGCTTGGCGTTGTCTTCGGCGATATCGGCACGAGCCCTCTCTATACGCTCAAGACGGTTTTGGCCCTGGAAGGCGGGAAAAGCACCGGCGGGCTGGCGGCGCTTGGCAGCTTGTCGCTCATCGTGTGGACGCTGATCGTGATCACCACGGTCAAATATGTCTGGGTCGCGATGCGCGTCGCCAATCACGGCGAAGGCGGTATCATGGCGCTGATGGCGCTGCTGGGCGCGCGCAAGAAAAAGCGCGCCGTCATCGTCGCTTTTGGGCTGTTCGGGGCGGCTTTGATCTATGGGGACGGGGCCATCACCCCCGCGATCTCGGTGCTGTCGGCGCTGGAGGGGCTTTCGATCCTAACCTCCAAATTCGATCCATATATCGTGCCCATGACGGTCGCGATCCTCGTCGCGCTTTTCCTGGTGCAGCCCCGCGGCACCGAAAAGATCGGCAAGATGTTCGGACCGGTGATGATCGTGTGGTTCTTGGCTATCGGCTTGCTCGGCCTCTGGGGCATCGCGCAAAACCCATCGGTGCTTGCCGCGCTGAACCCGCTTTACGGCGTGCGTTATCTCTTTTCGGGCGGCGCCGGCTCGTTTCTCGTGCTCGGCGCGGTGTTCCTTTGCGTGACCGGGGCAGAAGCCCTCTACGCCGATATGGGCCACTTCGGACGCTTCCCGATCCAGCTGGCTTGGTTGGCCGTGGTTTTCCCATGCCTCGTCCTGAACTATGCGGGGCAGACGGCTCTGGTTCTGAACGGGGCGCCCGCGGGCGAGAACATTTTCTATGCGCTCTGCCCGAAAAGCCTGCTCGTTCCCTTCGTCGGCTTGGCAACGGTCGCAACGATCATCGCCAGCCAGTCCATCATCACGGGCGCATTCTCGATGACGCGGCAAGCGATCCAGCTCGGCTGGCTGCCGCGCCTGCGCATCAAGCAAACCTCGGCGAGGGGTTACGGGCAGATTTACGTTGGCACCGTGAACTGGCTGATGATGGCCGTCACCATCGCGCTGACGGTGATTTTCAAGAAATCCGATAATCTCGCCGCGGCTTACGGTATTGCGGTTTCGGCGACGATGCTCATGACGTCGGTGCTGCTATATATCGCGATGAGAGAGCATTTACGCTGGAGTTTGACAACGAGCGTCGCCATATCGGCATGTTTTATCGTTGTTGACACGGCGTTTTTCGCCGCGAACTCGGCCAAGATCGCGGAAGGCGGCTATGTGCCGCTCGCGCTCGCGGCGGCGATTTACGGTCTCATGTGGGTCTGGCATACCGGGCGCCACGCGGTGACGGCGGCCATCACCTCGAAGCCCATTCCGACAGACGATTTCCTGGCCGGCCTTGTCAAAAAAGGCATTCCGCGCGTTCCGGGCACGGCCGTTTTCCTGACCCGCTCGACGCGGGGTGTGCCGCCCGTGATGGCTTGGCACGTCAAGCATAACCGCGCGCTGCACGAGCGCATCATGGTGATCAACGTCTCGATTGCCCCCGTGCCGTGGGTGAGCCAAGAAGACAGGCTCCGCTTCTTCCAGGAGGCGCCAAACTTTTGGCGCACAACGGCAAATTTCGGCTTCATGGAGCGCCCCGACATTCCGGCGCTGCTGCAGGAGGCCAAGGACCGGGGCTGCACCATTCTCATTGACGACGTCACCTATTATGTCGGCCATGAAACGGTGGTGTCCCGGGAGGACGGCGATGGCCTTCCGCCGTGGATCGAGGGCATGTACGCGGTGCTGGAGCGCAATTCATTGCACGTAACCGACTTTTTCCGGCTGCCGGCCAATCAAGTGGTCGAGATCGGGCGTCAAATCGCGATTTAGCGGTAGAGCGAATTCAACCTCCGCGCTGATCCATGATCGCTAGGCGGCGTTGGCCGCCGTGGCGATCCGGAAGCACCATCGGAGACGCAATCTTGGATTGCTTTGCTTCGCTTGCAATGACGGCGGCTTGGCTTTCGCTGAAAGCAGGATGGCGCCAAGCTTGCGCCCCGGCATTTCCAGTACTTCTCTCACGTTTGGCATAAGCATCGCGTGCGATAAGCACCACGCTTAAGTCCGCGATTGGAGAGACCTCATGTATCAGTTCGCCTATTCAGCGATTTGTGAAGAGTTGCCTGCCCGTTCCACGCCGCCCTGCCATTATCGCAAGCTTTCCGATGCCATCGAGCTGATCGAAGCCGCGGACAAAGCCCGTGCCTCGTCACCCGAACAATTGCAGCTTCTCTCGGATTTCCGCCGGCTTTGGCTCGCGATTGCAAACGATCTTTTGCGCGCCGGCCTTGAGCTTTCCTCAGAATCGCAAGCGAACGTGCTTTCAGCGGCGAACGGCGTCCTCGCAGAGATAGAACGCCGCCGTTTCAATAAAGCGGGCCCTTGCCGCGTCCACGGCCCCCAACCTTCCCCGGAGTTGCTAGCGTGACAGGCCCCAGCGCTTTCATTTCAGACCCGCCCATCGAAACGGCGCCGCGCGACATCGCCGAAATCGAACGCACGCTCGGCTCCGCGCTCCGGGACTTTGCCTCGGAGCTGCGGCTCGCCGACGCCGCCGATTTCGCCGCCTTCATCCGCATCGGGCACATGCCGAATTTGCGCAGCATGGTGCAATCCTCGGCCGAACTCCATTTCAAGCCGGGCACGCTGGAGCTTTCCGAACCCGGCGAACTTGAGCTCGGATGGTTCGCACCGCCGCTCGTCACGCTGCCGATGAAGTTCCGCCATCGCGGCGTGCGCGTGTATTTCCGCTTGCAGCTTGCGGCGCTTTCGGCCGCCATCGAGGTCGAGTCCATCGCAGCCGACGGCGCGGCCACCGGAGCCGAGCTGAACGGCCGCTTGGCCGGCGCGCTGGAGGCCGCGCGCATTACGCGCCCGGCTCAGCGACGGGATCGAGCGGGGTAAGGCGTTTGCACATTCGAACGTTGAGGCAGATACGGCCCGCGCGGCGATCCGTATGCCAATTACGGGCCGCCCGCTCCGCGGCTTCTTGCCTAGCCATGGTGGCGCTTCCTTAACCATTCCCATCGGCACGATCCCGGCATCGATGAGCATCGCCGGATTTTTTTGGACTCGATGGGACTCCCTAAAGCGTCAAGCTTTCGGCGCGTCGCTGTCCAGCAAGAAGCTTCCGCCAGTGGTCCATCCAGCCCCGCCTCTTTGCCCCCAGCTATCGGCGCGGCCCCAAGGCTGCGGAAGGGACGCTCTCCGGCCCCAGCCCCCGAAATCGGGATCGGCTCGCGGTACGGGATAGCGGTAATTGTCGCGCAGCACGCGGTCGAGATCTCTGCCGCCCAACGCACCCCGGAGAATGCCGCCAATGACTTGCCCGATGGCGTCCTGGCCGTTGCCGTAGTTCCCCATAGGGTTGTCGAAACCAAAATTGCGCGCGCGATCGCGGGCGCCTTCAAGCTCCGTGCGGCGGCGGGCCGTCTCGCGAATCTGGTCGCGGATTTGGCTGACCTCCGCGTCGGCCTTTTTCAAAGACTCCCTTATTCTGCCGATGGAAACAACAAGCTCATCGTCCTCCTTGGAGGGCGTCTTGAGAGCCTCCTGATAAAGCCGGCCGAGATCTTCCTGCGTGAGCGCCTGGCTGAGCAAATCGACGGCGCGGCCGTACACCGCGCCGTCACCGGCACCGATGGCCTGCTGGCGTTCGGCCTCGATCTGCCGCAGTTCCTCAGTAATCTTGGCGACGGCTTCCCCTGCGGCCTTCACAGCGGCGTTCCCCGCTTCGGCTTCCGCTTCGATAGGCTCGATCCCGTCCGCGACAAGAGCCTTGCGCTCGATTATCGCGATGCGATCCTTGGCCGCCTCGACATCTTTCTGTTTGTTGTTCGCGTGCTCGCGAAGCCGCAGCGGGATCTCCCGGAGCATTGTGTAATTCGCGCGCGCGCCGGTATAGCCCGCAAGCCTGGCAACCATCTCATCGAAGTACCGCACCAGGTTGAAGCTCAGATCCTCCGCCTGGCCGAACTTCTTGTTCCACAAATACATGAAGAGTGGGTCTTCCTCGTAGGGTATTCGTTTAGCCGCAAGATCTTCTTCTGAAAGCGAAGCTTTCCGATCTGCATTCAGCGCGATTTTCGTGGCTGTTTCGAGGGCCGCTTCGGACGCACGCCAGCCGGGCTCGTCCTCGATGCGGGCGGCCGTCTTCTGCCGGAACCCGTCGAGCTTTTCGAGCAACTGAGCGAGGTCTTGGTCGCTCTTATGCTTTGCGGCCTCCGCTGCATTGAGGCGCGTCTGCGCCTCGTCGCGCCTCCGCGCGATCTCTTCCAAATCCCGCCGGTATTTTTCGATCATGGCGAGCGCCCGATGCTCGCTAGAATCGAGATCGGCGAGCACCTTTTCGCGCATCAGCGTATTCAGTTTGAATTGGGCTAGCGCACGAAAAGCCTGAGCCTCCTCACGCCGGAGCCGGGCGGCGTCTTCCATGGCCGAGCGCAGTGTCTGGTCGAGCTGGCCCTCGCCGGTACGCACCTGGCTGATGGCTTGCTCCACGGTGAAAAGCGCGTCGCGGCCCGTAAACATCTGCTTATCCTCACCAGCGCGTGATGCGGCCCGGCAGCACCGTCATGAGATAGTCCGGATCGGTAAAGCCGCGGCGTTTTTCGGCCAGCCGTGTGTTTTGCACGATGCCGTTTTTCGATTTGTCGTTCCGGATCGCCTCGAAAGTCTCTGGCGGGACACGAACCGCAAAGCGGGAGACATTTTCGGTTTGGTTGCTCTCGTCACTGCGGATGGGGAGCTTTACCGGATTTCCCTTGGGATCGACCGCATCGACCACGGCGAAATAGGCGCGGCCCCGATAGCGCGGGTTCTCCCGGTAGAAGCCGGTCTGGTCTTCGGGCCGCCCCGCTATCCGGAGGGTATATTCCTGGCGAAGCGTATTCGAAAGCCGATCGAGACTGGCAAGCGCCGCGCGCGCCCCCTCTGCGTTGCCGCGATCGAGCGCGGCGCGGCCTTCGGCTAGGAACGCGGTGGCGCGCTGACGGGCCTCGGGGACTTGCGCGTCCGCTTGAATTGCCTGGTTCGCAGCCGCAAGCTCGCGCGGCAGCGTCTGGGTCAGCTCTATTTTTGCCGCCTCCGCCCTTTGCTGCCGCGGTCTGACAACGCTGTAAAAATAGGAGATGGCGGCAAGCGCGAAAATGCCGGCCGAAATGCCAAGCCATTTGCCGATCTCCGCGCGCTTCACCCAAAGATACGCCAGGGAGCGCTCAAGACCGGGTTTGGGCGGCGAATAGACGAAGCGGCTTTCCTTCAGCGCTTTAACGCCTTGCGCGATAACGCTGTCCGGAATCTCGAGGCCCTGGCTCTTATAAAGCGAACTCAGACGCTCTATTAGCTGCTTTTCGCGCTCCTCTTCATTGAGTTCCCGCTCGACCAGGCGCTCATTATGGCGAAGCGTGTCGACGACATCCATGGCAATCATCATGTCGTCGAGCTTTGCCGGGGCGGGCGCCGGTGCTTCGGTGGCGGCGGATGTGGCGGCCTCTTGCATTAAACGGGAAGGGCCTTTCCATCGGCGACGAGTTTGGCTATTCGCCGTTTGCCATCCTCGACGGCGTCGCGAATCTCAGCCGAGTTCTGGGTGGCGAGTTTTCGCATCTCCTCGATGATTTCCTGGGAGCGTTCCTGGAAACCGACGACCGAATCCACAAGCTTTTTGACGGCGTCCGCGCGGATTGTCGGACCGTATCCGGCCTTGACCGCTTCCTCCTGTACCTTGTCGCCAACCTTCGAAAGCGACTCGAGCGATTTGGAGATCCCTTCCTTCATGGCATTCAACGTCTGAGTCGATTCATGCAGGCCGAACATCCCGGTGAACGATGCCTTGAGCGCCGTGAGCACGGAGTCATTGGTCGAAAAGAATGTGATGGATTGAGCGTAGATTCGCTCCTTGGCGTTGGTCGTCTGCTGGAGGCGCGCCATCACCACTTCGGATGTGTTGTAGGAGATGGTCAGATTGTCCGAAAGGTCCTTGGCGATCTGATAGCGCTTCTCTTCATCCTGCACTCGGCGGAGGTGCTCGTCGCGCGTGAGTTCGAGGCGTGCCCGCTCGGCAGGTTCGTTGCCCGCGTAATGTGCGACTTTATCCGAGGCGTCCTTCAGGGCACTGCGCTCTTTGTCAAGTTTAGCGGTTGCCGTCTTCAGCACTTCGAGGGCTAGAACTTCCGATTGCTTTAGCGCACCGCGATAATCGCGATAGGCCTCGATGATGACATGCTCGCGGTCGATCTGGCCTTTCGTGTCTTTGGTGACATCGAGATAGATACCCTTCACTTTGTCGAAGCGGGTGGCGATATCGCCGCGCGCCACTTTCATCCAAACGTTGGTAGCGCGCTCGAAAATATCGATCCTATTGTCGGAAAGCTGATCCACCATGCGCTTGGCATCGTCGCGGATGGAATTGAAGCCGTCCGTAATCGCCTTGTAGCGTTCCCCTATCACCATATTCGAGACTTGTTCGCGCACGATCTCGTTGAATGCGGAAGCTTGGCCAAGAGTCCGGGCAATCGTTTGAATCTTCTCAGGCTCCAAGTCGGAAATCTTTTCCAAGAGCGCGTTTATCGGCGCTGGGTCCATTTTGGCTGGCATTAGACCTGCGTCCCGTAGGGACCCGACAGCCTTGTCCAAGTACTGCATCGAAGTAGGCACCATAACGTCGCTCATCGGATCCTCCGGCCCGGACAGTTTCCAAGTATTATGATGATATGGCCGGAGGAGCTGGCGAGCGATAGCGACAGCGAGATATGCTTACTAGAGGTTCTCCCACTCAACTCTATTTTGTGATTTCGCCGCCAAGCCTTCGTTCGGCTACGCTCTAATTTAGCAGTCTCGTTCCAATACTAGGGTTGGGGTGCCGGCCAATATTCGTCTACCATGAACTCAAGCGGGATTTGCGGCCACGCCAAGGAGTGCCTCCGGGGCAGGCGGTCTGTCGGATGCGCTCTAACTTAGATTTGGAAGCTTGCAAGGGAGGGACGCGCGGGAGGGTCCAGGCGCGCGCTCATCCAAACGGTCACGCTTCATGCGATTCCGCTGCCGAGCAGCCCCTCCGCCGCCAAGCTATGGTTTATGCCTCTCCGGGGGCTTGGTTCACTTCAGGAACGCATAATCGCTCGAATAAAGAACGCTGAGAAGCGTTCCCGCCGCCGCGCAGCCGCCATCGGCCGCTCCGCCCTTGGTGTTGAGGCGTTGTACCGTGGCCGCGCCGGTGAGCGCGCCGCTTCCGCGATGAGAGGTAACATCGAGCTTGAGCCACGGGATATCCGCCGCTGCCGCGCCGGGAGCGCGAGCGGTGACTTTGCCAGTGACGGCGCTCCCGTCCGAAAGCTCCCAGGTTGGGCCGAGATAATGCCGCCCAACAGTCTTACCGTCGAGAATCAGAGCCGCAATCGGCTCGCGGAACTGCCAGGCGAGCTTTCCATCCTTGCCGGCCTTGCATTCGTAAATTTGCGCGCCCACGGCATGCACTTCGAGGATCTTGGCCGCATTCGGTGCCGCGATAACATCTGGAACCTGTGCCGCCGCGGGCGAGAACGTTAGCAAGACGGGAAACACGGCCAACACTGCGATCATCTTGGTGCGACAAGCCACAACGCTCTCCCTTGGCAGCTATTTTGCAGAAGATAAACGACTCCGCGGAAATGTGGAAGGCGACCGGGCTGAGAGGTTGCGAACTCAGCCGCCAGAACGATGCGCAATTTGCGCGCTGGATTTCTTCACAGGCACGCATGCGGTAATATTCCTCATAAACACTGATCGATCTCAACGGCCGAGCCGGCTATATGGAAGGCAATTCCTTTGCTTGAGGTTCGGGCACGTCATGACCACAGCGCGCGGCAAACACATTGAAGTCCTGTTTCCGGCGGATGCGATCGCGCGGCGGAACCTAGAGCTTGCCGAAGAAATCGCCTCGCGCGAGTTTCACGATCTTCTCGTCGTCTCGGTGCTCAAGGGCTCCTTCATCTTCGCCGCCGATCTCATCCGGGCCATGCATGGCGCCGGCCTTTCGCCCGAGGTGGAATTCATCCTCATCTCCAGCTATGGCGCGGGTACCGAGAGCGGCGCGGTAAAAATTTTGCGCGACATCGACTCCGCCGTGGCAGGGCGCGATGTGCTCATCGTCGACGACATTCTCGAATCCGGCAAGACGCTGAAATTCACGCGCGATCTGTTGCGCGGGCGCGGCGCCAAAAGCGTGTCTATCGCCGTGCTGCTCGACAAGCGCAAGCGCCGCCAGACCGACCTTGAGGCCGATTTTGTGGGCTTCGACTGCCCCGACCGCTTCGTCGTCGGTTACGGAATGGATGTGGGGCACGCTTTCCGGGAGCTTCCCTTCGTCGGGGCGATTGAAGACGAGGGCTAAAGCGGCGTGCGCGAAATCGAAACCGCGTCATTGCGAGCGAAGCGAAGCAATCGCAATAGTCACGGCTGCCGTTCTGGATCGCCACGGCGGCAAACGCTGCCTCGCGATGACGGAGCCTCCGATTAAGCGCACGATGCTCAAGCCCGCCGCGCTTCCGCTTGCTTCTTTATGGATACCGCCCCAAACTATCTATATCTGCAAAACATAGTCAGGGAGGATAGAATGGCAGAGAGCGTCTACAAGATTATCGAGCTTGTCGGTACGAGCACGGAATCGTGGGAGAAAGCGGCCGCGGCGGCTGTCGAGCGCGCTGCGGAAAGCCTGCGCGATCTTCGAATCGCAGAGGTCGTCCAACTCGATATGCAGCTCAATGACGGAAAAATTGAAGCCTATCGGGCTAAAGTGAAGGTTTCTTTTAAATACGAAGACAGTTAGGCCGAGCCTAAATAACCAGGGGGGCTGCCAGAATTACTTCCGGCAGCCCCCTGGTTTTCGCATAACTCTACTGCTTGCAAGCCCGGCGAGCCACAAGATCCAGCTCGGCCGGAAGGTAGCGGGTAACTTCGAAGCCAGCGTCCACAGTTGACGCGACGGGCTTCGTCCATTTTTTCATTCTTTCCTCCTTTTCATGCAAGGCTTGAGCTTACCTTGCAATTCCGGTTTGCATCACATTAAAGGGCAGCGGCGCTTATAGCTATTCAGCAATTCTAATAGCAGGCTCCGTGAATTCTTATCGACGTATGCCGGAACCTTAAGAACCGCCGCCGCGCGATGCCGGTTACTCCGCGGCCTGGAGCGGCTGCACCTCGTCCACCGCAATGCACATACGCCTTGCAACGCCAAGGCCGTATTCGGGATCGGCCTTATAGAAATGCCCAATCTGCCGCCTCACGATGCCGGCCGGCACGCCGGCCATTGCCTCGGCGATGTTGTCGAAGAGCCGCTTCCGCTGCTCCTGACTGAACAGCCGGAAAAGATTGCCCGGCTGGGTGTAGTCGTCATTGCCGATGCGGTGATCGTAACGATCGGCGTCGCCCAGGATGCGGAGCGGCGGCTCGCGATAGTCCGGAGCCTCGACTGGGCCGCCGAACGAGTTCGGCTCGTAAAAGGCATCTGGATTCGTGGCCGGCGGGAAAAACCGCATCGCGCCGTCCTTGTGATAGTTGTGCACCGGCACTTTCGGTGCGTTCACCGGCAGGGCCTCGTAATGCGTGCCGAGCCGGTGGCGATGCGCGTCGGCGTAAGAGAAAATGCGCGCTTGCAGCATCTTGTCCGGACTGAAGCCGATACCCTTCACGATGTTCGAGGGCGAGAAGGCGGCCTGCTCGATCTCCATGAAATAATTATCGGCGTTCCGGTTCAGCTCCATCACGCCTACCTCGATGAGCGGGTAATCGCCGTGCGGCCAGACTTTCGTTAGGTCGAAGGGGTTATACGGCGTCTTATCGGCATCGAGCTCCGGCATGATCTGCACGCACAGCCGCCATTTCGGATACTCGCCGCGCTCGATGCCGCCGAACAGCTCGCGCTGATAGCTTTCGCGGTCCTTGGCAACAATCGCCTCGGCGTCGCGGTTGGTGTAATGTTTGTGACCCTGCATGGTTTTGAAGTGGAACTTCACCCAGTGCCGCTCGCCATTTGCGTTGACGAACGAATAGGTGTGCGAGCCATAGCCGTTCATATACATCGGCGCTACGGGGAGCCCGCGGTCGGACATCAGGATCGTGACCTGGTGCAGGCTTTCCGGCGAAAGCGACCAGAAATCCCACATGGCCGTGGGCGAGCGCATATTCGTGCGCGGATGGCGCTTTTGCGTATGGATGAAATCGGGGAACTTGAGCGGATCGCGCACGAAAAACACAGGGGTATTGTTGCCGACGAGATCCCAATTGCCATCCTCGGTGTAGAATTTCAGCGCGAAGCCGCGCACGTCGCGCTCCGCATCGGCAGCACCAAGTTCACCGGCCACGGTTGAGAAGCGCGCGATCATGTCCGTTTTCTTGCCAATTTCCGAGAAAATCTTGGCGGGGGTGTAGCGCGCGATATCGTTGGTGACGGTGAAAGTCCCATGCGCGCCCCAGCCCTTGGCGTGGACGACCCGCTCGGGGATGCGCTCGCGGTTTTGATGCGCAAGCTTTTCGAGGAGCTGATAATCTTGCAGTAAAACTGGGCCGCGTGCCCCGGCTGTAATAGAGTTTTGGTTGCTGGCGGCTGGCGCCCCGGCAGTGGTCGTGAGTGTGGGCCTGTCTGTCATCCCGATGATCTCCGATCTTGTTCAATGACAAAACCGTAAGCGGCTGCAATAATCAGGTCTATTCGCATTATCTGAAGTTGCGATAAGGTGGGCTTATGACAAACATCTCGCTCCGGCAGCTTCGCTATTTCGATGCGCTCGCGCAGTCGTTGCATTTCGGGCGGGCGGCGGATCAATGCGCTGTCACCCAGCCTGCTTTGTCCATGCAGATCCAGGAGCTTGAAAAGGAACTTGGCACGGTTCTCATCGAGCGGACGCGCGCAGGCACCAAGCTTACGCCGGAAGGGGAGGAGATCGCGCGGCGCGTGGGCTCGATCTTGGCGAGCGTGCGCGATCTCGCCGATTACGCCAAGCATAGCGGGCGCGTCTTGACGGGGCCGCTGCGGCTCGGCGTCATTCCCACCATCGCGCCTTACATCTTGCCGAAGCTCCTGCCTAAGCTTCGCAGCGCCTATCCCGAACTCGATCTTCACCTGCGCGAATCCCAAACGCATTACGTGCTCGCCGATCTCGGCGCCGGCCGGCTCGATGCCGTATTGTTATCGTTGCCGGTTGACGAGCCCGGAATCGAAACGCAGGAACTCTTCGACGATGCATTCTTGCTTGCCGTGCCGGCCGGACGGCCCATTCCGGAGCATGCTGCGGCAACGCCGGAGCTGTTTCAGAACGAGCGTCTACTCCTGCTCGAAGAGGGCCATTGCTTGCGCGATCAGGCGCTCAGCTTCTGCAACCTGAAACAGGTGCAGAACTTGAATACGTTCGGCACCACGAGCCTATCGACGCTGGTGCAAATGGTGGCCAACGGGTACGGCGTTACGCTTCTTCCTGAAATGAGCCTGGAGACCGAGGCGCGCCGCGGCGATATCCGGCTGCACGCGTTCGCTCCGCCGCAACCGTCGCGCAAAATCGGGCTGGCCTGGCGCCGGTCGTCGCCGCGCACGCGCGATTTTACGGAGCTCGGCGCCATGATCGCGAAGCTCGCGCGACAGCCGATGCGAAAATTTTAGCCTCCAGCCTCCCCGGTGTCAGTCGTGCGTATCGCAGCCGAAGCCTTCCAGTTTGCAGTTGTCTTGCCAGCGGCCCGGTGAAGGGCTTTGCCGGTTACCCGTTGAGAAATTTTGCTGATTGCGCGCTGTGCCGTCTTCCACTGCAACCGTCGATGTATCTTCCGGGGGGACCGATGCCGCCCTGCAGGCGGCGAGCGCTTTCTGCTGGGCGGTGGTCCCATCCGGCCCGAAGGCCCAGCCCGTGCCTGGCGTGCCCGCTACCGGGTCCTCGGCGACTGCCACGCATTTGCGCCTGAAGACCGCAACGATCTGGCAGCGCTCGACCGGTCCTTGCTGCCTGCCGCGGCATTGGTCCAGAGCGCGCTTTATGGCAGCTTCGCGTGTCCCATAATTATACGACCAGCCATACGCGATGCCATCTTTCGCCACGTCTCCCGTCGAGCCAATCGCCACGGCCCCTTCGGCGAGCGCGTGAGGAACCGCCCCGGCCAAAGCGACACATCCGCTGGCGGCAAGCGCCGCTACCAAAATCCATTCCTTCATGGCCCCGCCCAATTGTACCGGGTGCGAACAAAAAATCGCCGGCGAACCGCTAGCTGCGTCTCCACGATATTCGAAAGCATTTCACAAACAAAATAGATTCTGTACGGGAAACCTAATATATTTTACAGTGCTGCCGGTCATTCAGGGAGGCCCGTCATGCGCAAAATTTTTTCGATTGCAATCGTCCTCCTGGCCGCTTCGAATGCGGCACAAGCAGGATGCGCCGTCACGGACCCCACGGGCACGCCTCTCAATATCCGGTCCACTCCGAACGGCGCGATCATAGGTACGCTGCGCAACGGGGCCTCGGTTACCATCCAGGAAACGCTCTACGATAGCCGGGGCCGGCTTTGGGCGAATATCGGCATCGGCTGGGTATTTAGGGAGTTCCTGAGCTGTTACTGACACCGCATCGCATTTGGAGAGGTCCTGCTGCGGCGTGCGGCGTGCTCGCCCTGACGATTGCGCTTGGCGCTGAAGCGGATAAGCTTCCAGCAGGTTTCGTCTATCTTCGCGACGTGGCGCCCTCGATCGTCCAGGACATGCGCTACGCGACGCCGCGCAACTTCACGGGAAAACCTGTGCCCGGCTACGATGCCGCGGAATGCGTTCTTAAGCGCGGCGCGGCCGAAGCACTAAAGCGAGCACAGGAGAAGGCACAAAAGGCGGGCTATTCGCTCAAGGTTTACGATTGCTACAGACCCGCCCGGGCGGTCCGGGCCTTCATGAAATGGGCCGCAGCGCCGGGGGACGCAAGCACGAAGGGCTACTACCCTCATCTTAAGAAATCGCAGCTCGTTCCGTCTTACATCGCGCCGCTATCGGGTCATTCCAGCGGTTCTGCGGTCGACATAACGCTGATCCCCACCGGCGCCGCGCAAGTTGAGACCGCCGGCGCAGAAAAAGACTGCACGGCGCCCGCGGCGAACCGGGAGCCGGACAATAGCCTCGACATGGGCACGGCCTTCGACTGCTTCGACCCGAAGGCCAACACAGCGTCGCACCTTCTTACACCGGAGCAGCGCAAGGACCGCACGCTCTTGACAGGCATTCTGGAGGGCGCAGGCTTCAAGAACTATGCAGGAGAATGGTGGCACTTTTCCTACGCCGCGGCCGGCGGCTCGCGCTACGATTTTGCCATCGAACCGCGTCCCGGCCATTAGAATGCGTCCGGAAAAAGTGTGAGGCTATAATAGGTCAGGCTTGGTCAGTGCCCCCCGTCGGGGTCATCGTGGTGTCCATGCCCGGCGGAACGCTCATGCGCTATGTGAAGGTGGTCGCCGTACACGCCAGGCTCGGGGAAGAACGGCGCTTCGGCTTTTGTCAGTTGCGCGCCGGCGCGGACGAGCATCTCCTCGATTGCGCGATCCGGGCGGAAACGGATGGCGGCAGGCCGGATTTCCGCCGCCACATGCCGGTTGCCGAGATGCCAAATCAGCCGCGCAAATTGATGCGGATCGTGGTGGTGCGCCTCCACAAGCGGCTCGGGCGCTGCGCGCACGAGCAGCCAGCGTCCATCGCCGAGCCGCAACCCGTCGCCATCGGCCATAACCACCGGATGCGGCAGGTCGAGCAGGATGGCCTCGCCATGATCCGTCGTCAGCCGGACGCGGCGGCTGTGCCGCGCCTCGAAATTGAGCGTGACGCTCCCTTCGGCTTGCGGCTCTGGCCAAAGCCCCTTGGAACGGTGGGCTAGTGCGCTGTGCATCGAGAGTTCCCAGGCAAGCTATCTTTGCAATCGGTTTGGAACGTGCCGGAATATCTACCTTCGGCCAATAGTACGCTGCGATGAAAGGAACGTCAAAGCGCCAGCCGAAGCATAGACGCCACGGCGGCCTGCCCCTACGCGTCTGCGGAACGCCGATGGGTCTTGCACAATTCTTAGGCAACTGATATTCACAAATCTCAATATGTGCAGGCGAGCTAATCGCCGCATAGGGAGGGAACGATGGCACGGCGCTTTGTACAACGCCACCAGGCGGAGGTTTGCGTGCCTTGCTGGCTGAAGGCCGGCGGCGGGGTCTTTTCTGCTTTCTGTATCGCTCTCCTGCTCGGCGACACCACCGGTGCAAGCATGATCGTCGCGCCCATGGGCGCCTCGGCGGTTTTAATCTACTGCGTGCCGGAAAGTCCGCTTTCGCAGCCGGCTCACGTCATCGGCGGGCACGCCGTCGCGGCGGCCGCTGCGCTGCTGGCCGACCATTTCCTGCCGGGCGGACCATGGACGCTCGCCGGCTCGCTGGCTGCCATCATCGTGCTGCTCGGGCTCCTGCGCCTGACGCATCCGCCAGCGGGGGCGACCGCGCTCGCCGTGATGCTCACGCACCCGTCTTGGACCTTCCTGTTGACGCCAGTACTCTCCGGCGCAGCAACGCTCGTCCTCGTCGCCGTGCTGGTCCACCGGCTGCCGCCGGCGATCCCTTATCCGCTTCCCGCGCGTGCCGCCGCCGCCAAAGATACAGGTTAACGCAGGCTGCCGGGAGCGGCAGGCGCTACAGGATAAACTTCGATAGATCGGCGTTCTTGGCGAGATCGCCGACATGCTTTTGCACATAGTCCGCGTCGATCGTGAACTTGGTGCGCGCCTTGTCCGAGGCCTCGAAGCTGATCTCGTCGAGCACGCGCTCCATCACGGTCGAAAGCCGCCGCGCGCCGATGTTCTCGACGCTCGAATTGACCTCGACCGCCACATCGGCGATGGCGTCGATGGCATCTTCGGTGAATTCCAGCTCAACGCCCTCGGTCGCTAGAAGCGCGATATATTGCTTGATGAGACTCGTCTGCGGCTCGCGCAGGATGCGGCGGAAATCGTCGGCGGTAAGCGCCTGCAGCTCGACGCGGATGGGCAGGCGCCCTTGCAGCTCCGGCAACAGATCGGATGGCTTTGCCACATGAAACGCGCCCGAAGCGATGAAGAGGATGTGGTCCGTTTTCACCGGCCCGTATTTGGTACCAACCGTCGTGCCCTCGATGAGCGGGAGAAGGTCGCGCTGCACGCCTTCGCGGCTCACATCGGCGCCGATGCGTTCGGACCTCGCGCAAATCTTGTCGATCTCGTCGAGAAAGACGATGCCGTTATTTTCGACCGTCTTGATCGCCTCTTGGATGACCTGCTCGTTATCGAGCAGCTTGTCGGATTCGTCGTCGATCAGAACCTCGTACGAATCCCGCACCGTTACGCGCCGCGTTTTCGTCCGCTGGCCGAAAGCCTTGCCGAGCATATCGTTGAGATTGATCATGCCGATATGGGCGCCGGGCATGCCCGGAATATCGAAGCCCGGCATGCCGCCGCCCGTGTCGGAGACTTGGATTTCGATCTCCTTATCGTCCATCTCCCCGTCGCGAAGGCGCTTGCGGAAGGCGTCCTTGGTGGCGGGGCTTGCGTTGGCGCCGACCAGCGCACTCAAAACGCGCTCCTCGGCCTGCAAATGCGCCTTCGCGCGGACCTCCTTGCGCCTGTTTGCGCGCACAAGGCCGATGGATGTCTCGACCAGGTCGCGGACGATCTGATCCACGTCGCGGCCGACATAGCCGACCTCGGTGAACTTGGTCGCCTCGACCTTGAGGAAGGGGGCGTTGGCAAGCTTGGCGAGACGGCGCGAGATCTCGGTCTTGCCGACACCTGTCGGTCCGATCATGAGGATGTTCTTCGGCAGAACCTCCTCGCGCATATCCTCGTCGAGCTGCTGCCTGCGCCAGCGGTTGCGCAGAGCGATCGCAACGGCGCGTTTGGCATCGGCCTGGCCGACGATATAGCGATCTAACTCCGAGACGATTTCCCTTGGGGAGAAGTTTGTCATGCCGTTATCCCGTTGTACCAAAGCCGATTGAATGCTTCGCGAAGTCCCCCCTCACTCTGTCTCTCTCCCCGGGGGGAGAGAGCACGCTCGAACTGCGCTCGGCAAGAATTCGGGCGTTGCTTCTCCCCTTGGGGAGAAGGGCAGGATGAGGGGGGCTTTTGTAGCGCGTATGCGAAGCAACCAAGCGTATCCTGTTTCAGTTGCCAGCTGGTTCAAACAGCGGATGGCAAGCTCTCTACGATGATGTTGTTATTGGTATAAACGCAAATGTCCGCGGCGATGGCCATCGATTTGCGCGCGATCTCCTCGGCGGAGAACTCCGTTTCGAGGAGGGCGCGGGCCGCGGCGAGCGCATAATTTCCGCCGGAACCGATGCCCATGACATGCCGGTCGGGCTCAAGCACATCGCCCGTGCCGGTAAGTATCAGCGTGCTCGTCTTGTCGGCCACGATCATCATCGCTTCAAGCCGGCGCAGATAGCGGTCGGTCCGCCAGTCCTTGGCGAGGTCCACGCAGGCGCGGACGAGTTGCTCCGGATACATCTCCAGTTTGGACTCGAGCCGCTCGAAAAGGGTGAAGGCATCGGCGGTTGCGCCGGCAAAACCGGAAATCACGTTGCCCTTGCCGAGCGTGCGAACCTTTTTCGCGGTCGCCTTGATGACGGTCTGGCCCATGGAGACTTGCCCATCGCCCGCCACGACAACGCGGCCGCCCTTGCGGACGGTGAGAATTGTTGTGCCGTGCCAGAGCGATTGATCTTGCATAGATTGCCCGGAAAGGGTCATTTATCGTACCTGCTTCATCGCGTGGGATATGGCACGCCCGGCCAAACGGTCAAGATGCGGCCTGGCGGCTTATGAGGACAAAAGCTTTGAGAAAAGCGCGGATCGAACGGAAAACAAAAGAGACCGAAATCGTTGCCGAGGTCAATCTCGATGGCACGGGCGCCTATTCCATCTCGACGGGTGTAGGTTTTTTCGATCACATGCTGGAACAGCTCTCGCGCCATTCGCACATTGACATAAATCTCAGCGCCAAGGGCGATTTGCATATCGACGCGCATCACACCGTCGAGGATTGCGGGATAGCGCTCGGCCAGGCGGTGGCAAAAGCGCTTGGCGATAAGCGCGGCATTAGCCGCTACGCGCACGCCTATCTACCGATGGACGAGACGCTGACCCGCACCGCACTCGACGTGTCCGGCAGGCCTTATCTCATTTGGCGCGTGAAGTTCCCGGCGCAAAAGATCGGCGCCATGGACGCCGAGCTTTTCCGTGAGTTCTTTCAAGCCCTTGCTCAGAATGCCGGGATTACGCTTCACATCGAGTTGCTTTACGGCGAAAATTCCCATCATATCGCGGAAAGCTGTTTTAAAGGCTTGGCGCGAGCCTTGCGGGATGCCGTCGCCATTGGCGATAAGGTGAAGGGCGAAATACCATCGACGAAAGGGCAGCTCGGGAATTGAAGCCCAAGCTGTGGCCGCCAATGCTAGTTTACACCGTTCATGAACCAGGCCGTCCGGCCAAAGCCCTCGAAGAGCGGGCGGAGGAGGTGGTCTTCGTCAAAGAGGGCTTCACGTGGTGGGGCTTTCTTTTCGGTCCTCTGTGGCTTCTTTTCAACGCTCTGTGGTTCGAGTTCGGTTTTGCTGTGCTTCTTTCGGCGGGGCTCGGCTACGGACTTGAGCAGCTTGGGCTTAAGGATCCGGCGGCCGGCATCGCAAACCTTTTGCTCATGCTGATTATCGGCTTTGAAGGCAACGACTTGATCCGCTGGCGCTTGGAGCGCAAGGGCTATAGCTTCCTCGCTCCGGTGGCGGGGAACGATTACGAAGAATGCGAGCGGCGCTTCTTCGAGGCGTGGCTTCCCTCCTTGGCCGGCGTGGCGAAGCCGGCGCCAACGCCCGTACTCGACGTTGCCCCGAATAATTGGGGGGATTGGCCGGGCCCGGCCGCTGTTGGCACCCTGCCGGGGGGGATAGTGTAGCCGTCATGCTCGTGGCGATCGTCGATTATCAATCGGGCAATCTGCATTCCGCGGCGAAGGCTTTCGAGCGCGCGGCGCGGGAGGGCGGAATTCCGGCGGAAATCGCGGTGACATCCGATCCCGGCACCGTCCAGCGCGCAGACCGCATCGTGCTTCCGGGCGTCGGAGCGTTCGGCGATTGTTATCGCGGGCTTGAGAACACGCCGGGAATGACCGGCGCCCTGCGCGAAGCGGTTCTGGAGCGCGGGCGTCCGTTTTTTGGCATTTGCGTCGGCATGCAACTGCTCGCGGATCGCGGCCTTGAGCACGGCACCCATGAGGGGCTCGGCTGGATCGGCGGGGAGGTCAGCCTCATTCAGCCGGCGGACAAGGCTCTGAAAGTTCCGCACATGGGCTGGAATACACTAAGCTACTTGCATCCGCATCCGCTTCTTGAGGGCATTCCCGGCGGGCCGGAAGGCTGGCACGCCTATTTCGTGCATTCCTATCAGTTTAAAGCCGCGGCCCCTGGCGATGTCGTTGCGGTCTCGGAATATGGCGGCCCGGTGACCGCGCTGATTGCCCGCGGCAACATCGCAGGTAGCCAGTTCCATCCGGAAAAGAGCCAGAAGCTTGGGCTTAAGCTGATCGCAAATTTTTTGAAGTGGCGGCCATAAGATGACGGGAGCTTTTGCCATCACGGCCGAAAATTCCCGCAAGCATGCGGCTCTTGGTGCGGGCGTGCTCGATCTGCGTAACCTTGCCGCCGCTGGCAGGCATTGTGTTGAACTCAGCAGCGTCGCGTCCCGCCTCGCTGATCAAGACACGGTCCTGGAAATCGAGCTGAGACAGCAGGAGGGACCGGATGTCGCCCGCACTGAGCGACGTTTCCACGATCCAAACCCCAGCGAGCGGGTGCTCCCATTGGCTCGCCAATTTGCGGATTGTGTCCGCGACTCCGGCCGCGCGCTTAGGGCGGTAAAACTCGCAAGCAATAACGTAGCGATGCACCTTAGTATCTTTCCGGGCTGGCGTTTCAACCTGGCTCCGGACGCCGGTACAAATGGGGAGCCGCTTTATATCGCCAAAGAAAAGCACAGGCGTCTACCCTTTTGTTCCACACCCGTTCAAACTGGGGATAAGTTGTATGATTCTATATCCGGCCATTGACCTGAAAGATGGACAGTGCGTGCGCCTGCAGCAGGGGCTTATGGACAAGGCCACGGTCTTTAACCTGAGCCCAGCCGACCAAGCGCGCGAGTTCGCAGACCAGGGTTTCAGCTCGATCCACGTGGTCGATCTCAACGGGGCGTTCGAAGGCCGGTCCGTCAATGCCGAGGCGGTTTCGGCGATACTCGCGGCCGTGAAGATTCCCGTTCAGCTCGGCGGCGGCATCCGTACGCTCGACTCGATTTCATTGTGGATCCAGCGCGGCGTGGCCCGCGTAATCCTCGGGACTGCCGCGGTGCGCGACCCTGAGCTTGTCCGGCAAGCCTGCGCCCGGTTCCCGCACAAAATCGCCGTCGGCATCGATGCCAAGGACGGGCACGTGGCCGTGCAAGGCTGGGCGGAGACGTCCCAGCTTTCCGCAGTCGAGCTTGCACGCCGCTTCGAGCACACAGGTGTCGCGGCGATCATCTACACCGATATCGGGCGCGACGGGATGCTGACCGGCCTCAATCTCGATGCGACGGCCGAAATCGCGCGCGCCGTCAAAATCCCGGTGATCGCCTCGGGCGGCCTTGCCGGCATCGAGGACATAAAGCGCCTGGTATCGCCGCAATATGCGATGATCGCGGGCGCGATTGCCGGCCGCGCCCTCTACGACGGCAGGCTCGATGCCAAGCTCGCGCTCGAACTGACGGGCAAAGCGGCTTAGAGCTGAGTACTCAAAACAGGATTCGCGTCGTTGCGAGCATAGCGAAAGCAAACGAGGGCAATGGTCACTGACGCCGCTCTGGATCGCCACGGCGGGCAGGCGGCCTCGGGCTGAAGCTTGCGGAGTCGAGCTTGCGGGCCGATAGCGCTATTGGCCGTATGGCCTTTGAACCGGCATCCGTGGCGCCGGCTGCGCGGATAAGGGGGCGGCAGGCGCGGCGCTTTGCGGCTTCGGCTGGGCCTGAATTTGGGGACTTGGAGGCAAATTTCCCAAAGCCGGCGTTAGAGGCGCGACTTGAAGGGATGGGGTCATAGACGGGGGCAGCGAGGGCGTGGCACTAGGGCAGCCGACGCCCATGTAGCAGGCAAATGTCTCCCCGGCCGCCGCAAGGCTGAGCAGTAGGACTAAGGCGGGTAACCGTAATGAGTGCTGCATGCTGGACTCCCGGTAAGACATCTTAAATTGGCCGCCGCTACTCTTCGCTGCATCCGGAAGCGTCTCCCGGCGAGGCTGACCCAGAAAACGGTTCGCTCATGCTGCAGCCTTTACGGGCTTTTTGTCGTTTTTTGGATGCTTTCCGGCGCCCTTCTGCAACACATAATTGACGAAATCGCCTTCTACGGGCAAGAAGGGTGACAAGCTCCGGCTTCGATAGAAAGATCTGCGTTAATGGCTAAGCGTCCGTTACTTCGGGGCACGTTGGAAAAGTCCGCCGCTGCACTGCTTCTCTCCGTTCTGCTGCCGGCCGGTTTTTCCGGCTCTCCTGCCTCGGCGGAAGGGGATAGCGCCCAGCCAGCGGCCCCCGCAGTAAATAGCGCCGCGCCTCTAGCCGGAAAGAACGCCGGGGAGGCATCGAAGCCGCCGTCCGGGGAAACAGCGGCGGAAGCAAAACCCGCCAAGGCCAATCCCGAGGCGAAGCCGGACGATGCCGGACCGAAGGCAGAGAAGGCCGCGGCGAAGCCCGCCGATGCTGCCGCACCATCCCCGCCCGCGGCATCGAACGAACCGAAGCCCGCCGATGCTGCCGCTCCTTCATCGCCAGCCGCGTCGAATGAACCGAAGCCCACGGCTAAGGCCGCCGATTCTGCCGTTCCTTCCTCGCCAGCCGCATCGAATGAAATACCCGCGGCGAAGCCCGCCGATAACAAGACGGCCGGCATAGCCGCCGCACCGTCAAAGCCAGCCGAAGGCAAGGAAGCAGCCGCAGGCGCGAAGCCTAAAGACCTCACCCCCAAGCCTGACACCGGTGAGAGCCTTGCCATTAAGGCCTCGAACGTGAATGCCGTTTATCGCATTCAATGGCTGGGCACCCATATCGGGGATTTCAAATTGCGTTCCTCGATCACCAACCGTCAGTACGCGCTTCAGGCTAACGCCGATGTGAGCGTGTTTTTCGGGGCGGTGTCTTGGCAGGGGGTTACCACGAGCCGCGGCCTCATGACGGCCAACGGGCCGGTGCCGCAAAATTACACCTTCCGTTATGCAACGAGCGAACGCCGGGAAGCATTAGAGATACGCTTTCAGCAAAGAATGGTGTCCGACATCATCATCAACCCGCCGGCGCATCCCGGGTCCCGCAACGTGCCCATTACCGCGGCGGATTTGCAAAATGTCGTCGATCCGCTCAGCGCTGTCGTGCTTCTATCGCAGGCGCGGCTCAGCCGGCATGGCGGCGAGGCCTGCAATAAGCGGCTGCCGATTTTCGATGGTAAAATCCGCTACGATCTGGTTCTGTCGCCGAAGGGAACGCGCACCGTCGGGGGCACTGGCAGATTGCGCGGAACCGCCTATGTCTGCAGAGTGAGTTATGTCCCGATCGCGGGGCACAAGCAGGGGAGAGGCGATTACGCTACCGGGAACACAGGGATCGAAATCTGGCTTGTCCCCGTGCCGGAAGCGGGTTTAATAGTACCCTATTACGTTCATGTCCCAACACCTGCGGGGACGGCCTCCTTGGTTGCGTCAAGGTTCGATGTGGAGACACCCGGTGGCCGTCACGCGCTTGCCGATTGAACGAGGGAAAGCAATCGAGGCTAATTCTTAGGAGAGCACAAGCTGAATGGCTGCCATCGACTTGAAGCCGGCCCGCTGAAGCGCCGCCCGCGTAACTCTCCACACGCCTATCGCACCAATGCCGCCGGTACGGGAAAAAACAGCCGGGCGGGCGATTATCGACAGAAAGTCCGCTCATGAGCGCAGTACCCCAGACGGCTAGCATCAAGCCATCCCAGTCACGGCACGTTACCGCCGTGCTCGGTCCGACGAACACCGGCAAGACGCATCTTGCGATTGAGCGCATGCTCGGGCACGAAAGCGGCCTCATAGGGCTTCCGCTGCGCCTTTTGGCGCGCGAAGTCTACGACAAGATTGTAGCCCGGATCGGCCCGCGCGAGGTGGCGCTGATTACCGGTGAGGAGAAGATCAAGCCCGAGCGCCCGCGCTATTACGTTTGCACGGTTGAAGCCATGCCGCGCGATACCGGGGCGGACTTCCTCGCCGTGGACGAAATTCAGCTTGCCGCCGATCCCGACCGCGGTCACGTGTTCACCGACCGGCTGTTCCACGCCCGCGGCATGAGCGAGACGCTGCTGCTCGGTGCGCAGACCATGGCGGACTCGATCCGCGAGCTTGTTCCCGGCGCAAACTTCATAGCCCGGCCGCGCCTGTCCAAGCTGACTTATTCCGGTCAGAAGAAGATTACGCGCATGCAGTCGCGCTCGGCCATCGTCGCCTTCTCGGCGAACGACGTCTATGCCATTGCCGAACTGATCCGGCGCCAGCGCGGCGGCGCGGCGGTGGTGCTCGGCGCGCTGAGCCCGCGCACCCGCAACGCCCAAGTGGCGCTTTATCAATCCGGCGAAGTGGACTTTCTGGTTGCGACCGATGCCATCGGCATGGGCCTCAATCTCGACGTCGATCACATCGCTTTCGCCGGAACCCGCAAATTCGACGGGCGCACCCACCGCAGTTTGACGCCCGCCGAGCTTGCCCAGATCGCGGGCCGGGCCGGGCGCCATCTGAACGACGGCACTTTCGGCGTCACGGCCGATGTCGAGCCCTTCGATCAGGAACTCGTCAACAAGCTCGAAAACCACGACTTCGAGCCGGCCAAAGTCTTGCAATGGCGCAATAACGATCTCGATTTCGGCAGCATCGACCGCCTGAAGGATAGCCTCAAGCGCGTGCCCGATCACGCCCGGCTGTGCCGTGCAAGGACCGCGGACGACCTCGAAGCGTTTGAGCTTGCCTGCAACGATCCGGCCATCTCCGCGCTGGCAACTGCGCCCGCCGCCATCAAGCGCTTGTGGGATGTCTGCCAGGTCCCCGATTACAGGAAGGTCGCGCCGGCTTCGCACGCCGAACTGGTCGCAACGGTGTACAAATATATCATGAGCGAGGAGGGGCTGATCCCCGAGGATTGGTTCGCCGCCCAAGTCGAGCAAGCGGACCGGACCGACGGCGATATCGACACGCTCTCGAATCGCATCGCCCATATCCGCACTTGGACCTTCGTCTCGAACCGCCGGGAATGGCTGAAGGACCCGGATCACTGGCAGAACAAAACCCGCGAGATCGAGGACAAGCTTTCCGATGCGCTGCACGAGCAGCTCACCCAGCGCTTCGTGGACAAGCGGACGAGCGTGCTCATGAAGAGCATGCGCGATAAGGACAGCCTGTTTGCCGAGATCGAGAAGGACGGCCGCGTCGTTGTCGAAAGGCACTATGTCGGCAAGCTCGAAGGCTTTTCTTTCACGCCGGACGCCGCGGCTGCGGGCGTACACGGCAAGGCTGCGCGCAATGCGGCGGCGAAAGTGCTCGTCCACGAATTGGCCGCGCGCGCCGATCGTCTTGCCGCCGCGCCGGACACGGCTTTCACCCTTACCCGCGAAGGCCAGATTATCTGGGAGCATCAGGAAATCGGCCGGCTCAGCGCGGGCGACGACCCGCTCAAACCGGATTTCACGCTCTATTCGGACGAGCACCTCGCCGCCATCGACAAGGACAACATCACGTCCAGGATCGAGACTTGGCTGGCCCATCACATCGAGATACGGCTCAAGCCTTTGGTCGAAATCTCGAAAGCCGAGGAGATCGCGGGGCTGGCGCGCGGCATCGCTTTCCGTTTGCGCGAGAATTTCGGCATCCTGAAGCGCGATACGGTGGCCGATGAGATCAAATCCGTCGATCAGGAAGGGCGCGCGCAGCTCCGGAAATACGGCGTGCGTTTCGGAGCCCACCACATTTACTTTCCGCTGCTTTTGAAGCCGGCCTCCGCCGATCTGCTGCTTCTGCTCTGGCTCTTGAAGCACGGGAGCGAGCACAATCTAACGGCGGCTTCCATCGCCGAGGCGCCGCGCCAAGGCCTGACCTCGGTGCCGCGCAATGCCGCCGTGCCCGAGGCTTTCTATCGTGCCGCCGGTTTCCATGTCTGCGGGCAGCGCGCGGTGCGCATCGACATGCTCGAACGGCTCGCCGATATCATCCGGCCGCTGACCGCATGGCGCCCAACGGAGACGAACGCAGAAGCCCCGGCCGGCGCTGCCGGTGGCGGGGCGTTCAAGATCAGGCCTGAGATGATGTCCATCATGGGCTGTTCCAGCGACGAATTGGGCTTGATTCTGGAGTCGCTCGGCTTCCGCCGCGAGCAGCGTCCTGTAAAAAAGACCGCGCGTGCGTCTGTTCATGCCGGCGATGAGGCCGCGAACGGCAGTGCCGTACCCGCTGTCGCCGGGAATGCAAGCGATTCTGCCGTGGAACCAGCCGAAGCCCTGTCAGGGGAGGCGGATGCCGCTGGGGTCATTGCGGAACCGGAGGCGGCGCTTGGGGACGCACCTCACGGCACCGCTGAGCCAAGCGCGGAAAGTACGCCCGCACCGGCGGACGGAGAGCCCTCGGAGCCGGAGGCTGCGGCAGCGGAAACGCCCGCACCGGCGGACGGAGAGCCTCCAGCAGCGCCGGAGACTGTGGCAGCTCAAACGCCCGCACAGGCGGACGGAGAGCCTCCAGCAGAGCCGGCCGTTGTGGCGGAAGTTGCGGCCAAGCTGGACGAGGGCGTTAAGCTTGAGGCCGCCGAGCCGGAGATTGAAGAAATCTGGCGCTTCCGCAGGCCAAAGCCAAAGTACGAGCGGCCCGAGGGGCAAGGGGACCGGCGCCCGCACCATCGCCGCCCTGAAGGCCAGGCAGCCGGCCGCGAGCGCGGTCACCGGCCCAATCAAGACCGTCCGCGTCCCCCGCGCGAGGGCACGAATGCAGGCCAGCCGCAGCCGCAGCCGCAGCCGCAAGACCGTCAAGGAGATCAAGCTGCAAGCGGCAATCGCGAGCAGCGGCCGGGCGGCGGACACCATCACGATCGCAACCGCCAGCACCGTCCGAACGCCGGGCGCAGCGGCCCGCCCCCTCAGTTTGCTGCGCAGCAAACCGCGGCAGGCGCTCCCGCCAAGGCGGAGGGCACGGAGCAGCGCGCAGGCGGCGGGAACCAGCAGCGCGATCGCGGACCGCAGCAGCATCAGCGCCATGACCGGCCGAACGACCGGGGAAGCGACCGCGGCCGGGATTCGCGTCCGCCCCGCCAGCAGGGCAGGCAGCCCTTCGCCGCAAGCGCCGCGCCCAAGAAGGGCTCCGCTGCCATCGATCCCGATTCGCCCTTCGCTGCTCTCAGCCAGTTGAAGGAGCGGATGGAGAAGAAGGTGCAGACACAGGACGAGACCGTTTGAATTCACCGGAAGGGCAGCGTCTCGATAAATGGCTGTGGTACGCGCGTCTCGCCAAATCGCGCAGTATCGCCGCGAAGCTTATCGAGGAGGGCTGCATCCGGGTGAACAGACAGCGCGTTGTGAAGGCTTCCGCCCCGGTTAAATGCGGCGACGTGCTGACCGCGAGCATCCGCGGCAGCGTCCGCGTTATAGAGATTCGCAGCTTAGGCGAACGGCGCGGGCCCGCGAGCGAGGCGCACGAACTCTACGCGGAATTGCTCCTCCCCCGTAGCGGCGGCCCTGAGGACGGACAGCCGGAAGGATAGCCTAACGAGCCGGCCCGGCCTTTGGTGCTACAAAACGCCGAGTTTTTTCTGCAGGCTAGAGGAAGACGTCGTGTACTGGAAAACGATCCGCTTATTTGGATAGATATGCCGGTGTGCCGCTTGAGCCATCAGCGCGGCCTCGTGGAAACCGGATAAGATCAGCTTGAGCTTGCCCGGATACCAATTGATGTCGCCGATGGCGAAAATCCCGCGCTCGGAGGTCTCGAACTTCTCCGTATCGGTGGAAATCAAATTCTCATGAAGGTTCAAACCCCAATTCGCAACGGGGCCGAGCTTCATGGTCAAGCCGAAGAAGGGCAGCAGCCGCTCAGCGGCGATTTGGAACTCCTGCTCCGGGCCCCCGCTCACTGAGCCGCGCACGGTCAGCGCACTGAGCTCGCCATGTTCGCCATGCAGCTTCGTGACCTGACCGATAATAAGTTTAAGGCGCCCTTCCGCGGCAAGGCCGCGCATCTTGTTGACCGAGTCGGGGGCCGCGCGAAACTCGTCGCGCCGGTGAATTAGCGTCACGGATTTCGCGATGGGCTGCAGGTTTAGCGTCCAGTCCAGCGCCGAGTCGCCTCCGCCAACGATCACGGCTGCCTTATCGCGGAACGCTTCCATCTTGCGCACCGAGTAGAACACCGACTTGCCCTCGAACGGTTCGATACCTGCTAGCGGAGGACGCTTGGGCGTGAACGAACCGCCGCCGGCCGCGATGACGATGACTTTGGCCAGAAAGGCAGTCCCGGCGTCCGTCGTTGCCTCGAAGCCGCCCTCTACGCGGCGGAGCGAATCGACGCGCTCACCGAGGTGGAACACCGGGCCGAACGGCTTGATTTGCTCTATGAGGCGGTCAGTGAGTTCCTGGCCGGTGACCACCGGAAGCGCCGGAATGTCGTAAATTGGCTTTTCGGGGTAGAGTTCGGTGCACTGTCCGCCCGGACGGTCGAGAATGTCGATCAAATGCGCTTTGACGTCCAGAAGCCCTAGCTCGAAAACAGCGAACAGGCCAACAGGGCCTGCGCCGATAATGAGGGCGTCGGTTTGGATTGGGGTTGTCATTGGCTCGTTTCTGTCAACACGGATCGTCCGCACCTTATTCCGGACTGTTAATTCTGATGCTCGGGTATGCGGACGAGGAGGCCGTCCAGCTCGGGTTTGAGCCGGATTTGACAGCTGAGGCGGCTGTTCGGCCGCACGTCGAAAGCGAAATCGAGCATGTCTTCCTCCATGGGCGAAGGGCTGCCAGTCTTCTCCTTCCACGCCTCGTCGACATAGACGTGACAGGTCGCGCAACTGCAAGCGCCGCCGCACTCGGCCACGATGCCGGGCACCGCATGCTTGATTGCCGTCTCCATGAGAGTTTGGCCGGGCTCGCCCTCAACCGTATGGACCGTTCCGTTATGCTCTATGTAAGTGACTTTTACCATGGCACCGCCAATTCCGCCTAGAAGCACTCATCTGTAAGGGAGTTCGGGCAGAAATTCAAAGCCGCAATTTCCGGGGCTGTATCACCTATACAAGGAACGCGAGCAGGTAGAGGAAAAGCGAAAAAAGTTGTGGCTTTCGCGTGCAACTGCAGACACAGTTAATGCGAAAGTCTCGAATCGCAATATTTAAAGCAGATCGAACAGGGGCTTACAAACGTTGCGTTAAACGGATGAGGCCGGTTGCGGCGTTTGGTAATCTTTTTTTGGCCTCAAAAATCCATTAGCCAGGGCGCAGTCTGGAGTTTTTTCAGGGCTCTGTCCTGCGTACGTTTGAGGGGCTATGAAGGTCTGCCTGAAGTTTGTGCGTAGCGTCGCAGTCGGTATGCGCAGTTGTTCGCATCGCGGCGTTGGCGGTATCTCGGTCACATCACATGAGGTCAGGACGGCCTGATGAGTCAAAAACAAGCAATTTCCCAAACACCCATGGATCTGAAACCGGAAGATGAGGCAGCGCCGAACAGCGCTAGCGGCAGGACTGCAGCCGAACCTGGTGCCGTGAGCGCCGGGAACGTTCAGCAGAAGGCCAGTCAGGAGCCTCAGGGCGGCCGTGCACCTTCGCCGCGGCGCATCCAGGATGGACGTGAAACTGCCGTTCAAGTCTCCCCGGGCGGCGGACGGCCTGCCGCGGCATCGAAGCGCTCCGCGGCGTCCGCGAGGCCGCACATCGCCGCTAATGACGATATGCCCTCCATCGGCGGCCTGATCTACGCGCTGCAGCAGCGTCCGTCCAGGTCTCCGTTCCTAATAGCGCTGATAGCATCCGCGGTTTGGTTCGTGCTCGGACTTGCCGTGTCTTGGGCAGTCTTTCAGAAGACCTTGGATGTATCCGGCAGCACAGCCGATTTGATTGCAAATCCGGCTATCGTTGCTGTGATCGCGACTATAATTGTGCCGATTGCACTCTTTTGGTTCCTCGCGATCCTGGTGTGGCGCGCTCAAGAGCTGCGCCTGATGTCGTCCGCAATGACCGAGGTTGCGGTACGTCTCGCCGAGCCCGATCGCATGGCCGAGCAATCCGT
Source organism: Rhodomicrobium sp. (assembly GCA_052148445.1). Lineage (GTDB taxonomy): Bacteria > Pseudomonadota > Alphaproteobacteria > Rhizobiales > Rhodomicrobiaceae > Rhodomicrobium. The sequence goes on along the minus strand of JBKQIH010000183.1, from coordinate 24,680 downwards.
CGCGTCCTTGGGGCAGACCGTGCGCCGGCAAGTCGCCGCCATGAACGACGCGATATCGCGTGCGCTTGGACGCGCCGGCGAGCTTGAGGCGCTCGTCCATAACGAGGTCGCGGCGCTTGAGCGCTCGTACACCGAGAACGAGAACCGGATCAGAAACCTCATCAACGAGCTTGCAAGCGAGCGTGAAGCGCTCGCGAACAATAGCGAGCGCGTGAGCGAGGCGCTGCGCGGCATCGGTAGCCAGGTGACGAGAGAGATCACGGCTGCAAGCGAAAAGGCGTCGCAATCGCTCGGCCACGCCTCGGTGACCATGACGGAAGCTTTCGCGAATCGCGGTCAGAAGATTACCGCGGCGGTGACGGCGGCCGGCACGGCAATCGACGAGAAATTAGCGGAGCGCGGTGCACGGATCACCGAGCAGCTTGTCAAACATGGCGCGCAAGCGGCTGAATCCCTGCGCATGTCGAGCCTTGAGGTTACGCGCGCGATCCAGGAGACCTCCGATCGCACGGCGGCGGCAATCTCCGCCAAGGGCAATAGCCTCGTAACATCGGTTATCGGCATGAGCGAGCGCGTCGGGCGGGAAATCCCGGTGCTTCTGGAGAAGCTTGGAACCGAGCAAACCCGCCTGAGTTCGATTATTGACGGTGCCACCCGGAATCTCTCGGCGCTGGAAACGGCGCTTGCCGAAAAAACGCAATCCCTCGGCACGACGCTGGCGGATCGCACATCGGTGCTGCAGACGGTTCTGAGCGAGCATTCGCATCAGATCGATACGTCTCTTGCTGAACGCACCCAGGCTCTAGAGAGCATACTGAGCCGCCGCACTCATACTTTTGAAGTGAGCTTAACCGAACGTACAAAGCAGCTCGATGCGACGCTGGCACAACGTGCGCAGGCGCTCGAAACTTCCGTTTCCCAGCATACGGGTTCGATCCGCGACACGCTCGACAAGCATTCGGGGTCCATGGAGCATACCCTGGCCCGGCAAGCGGCTGCGATAGAGCGCGTAGTGTCGACAAACTCAGCCAACCTCCAGCGTGCGGTCGAGGAATTGGCAAACCGGTCCAGCAGCGGTTCGGATGCGCTGTCCGGGCAGGCTCGCGTTCTGAAGGAAGTGTCCTCAACACTCATGGGCCAGCTGGGCGGCCTAACGAAGCGATTTGAAGAACAGGGTGCGGCCCTTATTAGTGCATCGCGAACTTTCGAAGTTTCGAATTCGAAAGTCGACGCAATGATGGAACAGCGGCAAGCAGGCTTTAATAAGCTGATGGAGAGCATTGGATCGAGGGCTGTCGAACTCGATCGCATGATGAACTCCTATTCCAACATGCTCGAGCAGTCTCTCAGCCAGGCGGAACTCAGAGCCCGCAAGGTTACGGAACTGCTGGCCAAGGACTCGGCTGAAAAGTCTCAGGTTGCAATCCGTGAGATCGAGCGTTTGCGGCAAGACACGCAAGTTCACACGCAAAACGCGGTGTCGGAGCTGCAAGCGAACTTCACGTCGCTGTCCGACCAAGTGTCCAATCAGCTGACCTCACTGTCCACAAAGTTCTCCGATACGACGCGGGTCGTGCGCGATAACACGCGCCGCGCAACGGTCGATCTAGAGTCTGCGCAGAACGAGCTTCAGCGGCACGCAAAGGTTCTTCCCGAAACCGCAAAGCAAAGCGCGACAGCCATGCGCCGTGCCTTGCAAGATCAACTTTCTGCGCTCGATTCGCTGTCCGATCTGTCCAATCGCCATACCTACGCAAGTGCCGTTTCCGTTCCAGAACAGAGAAACGAGCCGCCGCGCCGCGAGCGCGAAGCCTTGCCCGCGCTGCCGCCGCAAGATGCAGCGTTTTCGCCCCAGCGTTCTGCTTTCGATTACAGCCAGCCGCCATCGGAGAAGCCAAGCTGGCTGCAAAACGAGCCCATGCAGCCGTCGCGGCCCTATCAGGCGGAGCCGGCGCAGCCGCCATCGAGGCCTTTCCAGCCCGAGCCGGCGCAGCCGCCTGCGAGGCCCTTCCAAACCGAGCCGCAGCACACTCCCGCCCCGCTGCCGCCCATGGCCTTCCCGGAAAGCCAGCCTAGTGAGCGGCGCACGCAATGGTCCCTGGGCGATCTTCTTGCGCGCGCGTCCGAGGACGATCATACGTTCCCCGAAAAGGACGACTCGTACGGTCTTCCGCCAATGATGCCGCCATTTGCACCAAGAGGTGCTAGCGGCCCCTTGCAACCCGAGTCAGCCGGCTTGGATTTCAGCATGGGCGATATTGCAACTTGCCTGGATGAGCGCCGGGTCTTGGACATTTGGGGCAGGTTGAAGCGCGGTGAAACCGAGGTTTTACAGCAGCGGGGTTTGTATTCGCGTCAGGCGCAGGCAATCGTCGACCGCGTACAACGGCGCTACGAGACCGATCAGAACTTTAGGTCCGTGACGGAGCGGTATTTGGCCGACTTCGAGAAGATGCTGCAGGACATAAGCCGCGCCGATCCGCGCGGGACGGCCGTGCAAGCGAGACTTGGTTCCGATGATGGGCGTATTTACTTCGTTCTGGCTCATATAAGCGGCCGGCTCGGCTCGTAAGTGTGGTTCAACTCGCTGGAGCAGCCGGACCATTGCCCGCATAAGATCGAAAAGGGCATGACCGGCTGTTTAGGCCATGAGTTACAGAGCGCGCGCGCCACGTATCGGCCAGAAAGCTTAGCCTTGCACTAGTATGCTCGCGTGCGTTCGCCATGGTAAATTGCGCGATGGTAAACGCCCGTGGTTTTTAATTTTCTCCCGCCGTAAACGATAAAATTATTTGCGTTCCCGCTTACGAATGTTGCATCCAAAAAGTCCGTTAAACATAGATTGTTGCGCGGGTTAACCGTAAATCCTAGCCCTAGGTTGCAAACGCAAATCCGCTCGCACAGAGCCCACTCAGCGCCGCGCTGATCCTTTCTTGTGTAATATCAACGCTCTAATGCGCTCCGCGCTACCGCTTAAGCCTTCGGTAAAGCGCGTTCCGTATAATATGCCCTGACCGGAATGGCGCCCGGGGCACTTTAAGTAGTTACCTAGCTCACCCCGCGTTCGCCTTCACTGCATGCCCGGCCAGCGTCTTGCCGAGCGACCACACCGCGCCCGGCACCTTATGCGCCTCCGCAATGGCGGCCTCGAACGAGGTCTCGATCCAGGAGCAGTCCTCGCCGGTGAGGGTGAGCGGCGGCAGGAGCTTGATGGTGTGGCTCGCGTGGCCCGCGACCTGCACCAGGATTTTGTGCTCCTTGAACAGCGGGATCGTGATCATCTGGCAGAACAGCCCGGCATTGGCAGCCTCGAGCGCGTGCCACGACATTTTCAGCGCGAAGGATTTCGGCGCGCCAAACTCGACGCCGATCATGACGCCCTTGCCGCGCACGTCCTTGAGCAGCTCGTAGCGTTGCGTCATGGCGCGGAAGGCGCTCATGAGGCGTTCGCCCTGGGCGGCGGCGTTTTCAATGACGCGCTCCTCGTCGAGAATGTCGAGCGTGGCGAGGCCGGCCGCCATGGCCATGTCGTTCTTGGCGAAGGTTGAGCCGTGCACGACGGCGCGATCCATCCTATTGAAAAGTTTATCGAAAATCCATTTGCGGGTGAGCACCACACCGACCGGGATATGACCGCCGGAGAGCGCTTTGGCGAGCAGCACGAGGTCCGGCTCGGCGCCCCAATGCTCGATCGCGAGGAATTTGCCGGTGCGGCCGATGCCGGTTTGGATCTCGTCGGCGACGAACAGCGTGCCGTATTTTTGGCAGAGCGCGGCCACGCCCTTGAGGTAGCCTTCATCGGGCATGTTTACGCCCTTGCCCTGGATGGGCTCGACGAAGAAGCCGGCGATTTTCTTCGATTTCAGAACGTCTTCGAGCGCGGTGAGATCGTTGAACGGCACCTCGATGCAGTCGGTCAAGAAGCCCTCGAAGCCCTTGCGGAAGATCGCGTCGCCATTCATCGACAGCGCGCCATAGGTGAGGCCGTGGAACGCATGGCTGCAATGGGCGATGCCGGCCCGGCCCGTGGCCGCGCGCACAAATTTGATAGCCGCTTCAACGCTTTCGGTGCCGGAATTGGCGAAGAACACCTTGTCGAGATGGGGCACGCGCGCGAGCAGCCGCTCGGCCAAAATGCCCGCGAGCGGCGAGACATCCATTTGCACGAGGTTTGGAAATTCGCTGTCGAGCACCTGGCGCAGCGCATCGTGCACGCGCGGGTGGTTGCGCCCGACTGCGAACACGCCGAAACCGCTCAGTAGGTCCAGATATTTCGCGCCCTCGCGGTCCCAGAGATATTGCCCCTTGCCGCGCACAAACCCGGTGTCGTAGCCGATGGTCTTGAGCACGCGCACCATCTGCTCGTTCATGTACCGCGTGTGCAGCGCGTACCGCTCGGCTTCGCGCCCGGCGAACAAGGATTTGATGTCGATGCTCATGCGTCATTCTCCTAGAGAGGGGCCGCGCGGGAACCGATGCCGGCCTCCAGCCCTTTTAGACCTAGTCGTTGGATATGTCATGTCACAGGGAAAACTGGGCGGCAATCCGGTTTCCGGCCAAAAGTGCTTACGGAAAACCATGCCCTCGGGCTTGACCCGTGGGTGTGAAGCGGTTTTCCGATAGGAACCATGAAAAACAAAGAGCTAGGGTCCGGCTTTGATTTCAATCGAAGCTGGACCCTAGAAATTCCACATTTGCAGGCACATGACGGCGGCATGAAGCTCAAGCCGGAGTAAGGAATGAGACGTTTCATGGCAGCGGGCCTGCTGAGCCTGCTCTCGATGGGTGCGGTATTCGCGCAGACGCCAGCCGGCGACTGGCTCGTGCAAGACGGTACCGCGGCCATTCGCATCGTGCAATGCGGCGGCGCCTATTGGGGCGTGATCTCCTGGACCAAGGGCCCGCCCGGAACGGACAGCAACAATCCCGATCCCGCCTTGCGAAACCGTTCGGTGCTCGGCCTTCCGATCCTGATCAACATGCAGCCCGCAGGCGATCGTTGGGACGGCCAAGTCTACAACGCGCAGGACGGCTCGACCTACACCTCGCATATCAGCCTTCTCGCTCCGGACGTGCTCAAAATCGAGGGCTGCGTGTTCGGCGGCCTCATCTGCGGCGGCGAGAATTGGACGCGGGTGCCCCTGCCCAAGGGCAGCAAGCCGGATCACGCGGTATGCTCGGGGCTTCCCAAATAGGCGGGCTGTTTCGGCTTTCCGTCGAGCGTGGCCGCGCGCGGCGGCCCCATGAGAAGCGGTTGGAATAGGACGGCCGCGGCCATTGTGCTCACGAGCGAGAGGGCGAGCAGCTGGCCCATGCTCGCGGTTCCCGGATGGTTCGAGAGCATCAGGCTGCCAAAGGCGACCGCGGTTGTCATGCCGCTGAAGAAGACGGCGCGGGTTAGCGGCGAGGCCAATAGCCCGGTCCGTCCCTCCCGCCATGCCCAAATGTAATAGATCTTGAACGCAACGCCGACGCCGAGCAGCACCGGCAGCGCGATGATGTTTGCGTAGTTCAAGGGCATGCCGATGATGACGGTCATCTCGAGCGTGACGAGGCCGGCAAGGATGAGCGGAAACAACGTCAGAGCCACATCCGAGATGCGCCGCAACGCCAGCCAGAGCAAGAGCGCAATCGATGCCAGCGCCCAAATCCCAGCTTCTACAAACGCGCGCACGATGGTTTCTCCGGCCCGCACGACGTCCACCGGCTCCCCGGTCGCTCCAGGCGCCACGCCGATGACAGCATCGACAAACCGTTCCAGCACCGCATTGTCGTTCACATCGCCTCTCGGCACCACCGAGATCCGGACGGTCCCGTTCGAGGACTGCCAATCGGCAACAAGCTCCCGCGGCAGGCTATTCAGCGTAACCCGTTCGGGGCTCAGGCTCTGGCGAATATCGTCCAAGGTGATTTTGAGGGGCACAGTCAACGCGGCTCCGGCTTTCGCCCGGACCTGCGGACTGCCCTTTGCAAGGTCTGCCAGCGCTTCCGATAGCCGCGCCGCGGCCTTGCCGCCTGGCGTGGCCGGAGCCCGTTTGGCAAGGGCGCTCAGCGCATTCGACGTCCCTTCGAGGCTACTCACCGTCTCCGCATCCGTGGGATTGGGCTGAACTTGCCGGGGATTGAGAGGCCCGTTGAGCGATTCCGCCGCCTCCTCGATCAGAGCCAGCTTTGCATCCTGGTCCTCGGGGATGAAGCTGCTCAGGGTCATGGTCTTGGCGACTTCGGGCAGCGCTGCGATTTTCTTGGCCAGCTCGTCTGCCGCCGCCAGCGACGGCTGCAGGACCGCGATAGTTTCTCCCGACATCTCGGGATCTTTCCTAAGATCGAGATAGGTCGCCACGGACTCGACGTGAGGATTGCGCAGGTCCATTGGATTGAAATCGAAACGGACCCAACTGAGTAGTGGAAGGCCCGCGAGAACGGTGCAAAGCGTGATCGCAAGCACCCGGATGCGGTGGCGCTCAAGAAAACGATCGGCCGGTGACAGGAAGGCGTATCCGAGCGGACGCGGCTCGGCCGGCGGGTTGAGGAGCCGGAGCAGCGCGGGAAGGACCGTGATGCTCATCACGAAGGCCACGATCATCCCCGCACCCGCGATTTCGCCAAGCTCGGAAAGCCCGCTGTAGGCCGTGGGCGTGAAAGCCATGAAACCTGCCGCGGTCGCAGCCGCGGCCAAAGCAAGGCGGCTGCCCGTATTGGCTGCGGCCCCGATAAGGGCTCCAAACAAATCTTCGCGCTCGAAGCGTTCGGCGCGGTAGCCAACGCTAAATTGCAACCCGAAATCGACACCGATCCCAACGAACAGCACGAAAAAGGCAACGGAAATGGGGTTGAAGGACCCCACCATGGCGAGCCCAAGCGCCGCTGTTATCGAAAGCCCGGCAACAAGGCTTAGGAACACAGCAAGGATGATGCGCGCGGAGTGCAGCGCGAGCCAAAGAATGATGAGGACCGCGAACACCGTGATCGTCCCATTGAGCGCAGCGCCATGCGCCAGCGTTGCGAACTCGTCGTCCGAGATCGGAATGGCGCCCGTGAGCCGGACCGTTACACCGCTATCGGCGAGCCGGAGCTGCGCAACGGTCTCCCGGATCGCGTCCGTAGCCTCCTCTCCCGGCTCCAGCGCGTTGAAATCCAGGACCGGATTGATCTCGACGAATTGGCGCGTTTCCTGCTGCGTCGCGGGCTCGCCGCTCAAGAGTGTCCGCCAGCTGAAATAGGGCGGCTGTCCCGCGAGCGCTTGCTCGATAGGCGCGGAGAACGCGTTAAATTGAGTGGCGAGGCTGTCAAGCGGAACCACCCGGTGCTGGACGCCGCGCAGCGTCAGCGAAATGGCGCTCATGACGCCCCTCAGGCTGGGATCGGCGGCAAGCGGCTCCAAGAAGGATTTGGACCTGGACAGCCGTGCGAGCATGTCCTTGAGCTCGTCCATGGGGAGAAAAAGCAGGCCGTTCCGTTGAAAGAAGGGGCCGCCCGGTATTTGCTGGGCGCCGCGGATGACGCCGCGTTCCCCATCGAGCCGCTGCGTCAGCCTTCGGGCCGCGTCCTCCGCAAGCTCTGGCGTTGGAGCGTCGACAACCGCGAGGATCGCCGTTTCCTTCCCTGGAAAGGCTTTATTATACGCGGCCTCCCGCTGCCGCCAGGGGAGACTGAGCGAAAGCAGCGTGGTGATATCGGTGTTGAGCGCAAACCGCTCTGCGACATAGAACGCCGAGCCTGCCGCAAGCACAAAAGCCGTGACGAGTACCCGCCAGGGATGACGGGCACAAACCCCGACAATCGTCACAATGAGCTTCTTGAGCATCGCCTACCGTGTGAAGATGATTTATTGCCAGTCCGGTCTGGAACCCTCCGCCCAGCCGGTTGAAGAGTCTACCCTGCTAATGTGAAGCGTCCGATACCGCTTCGATGCAAACACAAATAACTGCCGGTACGGGGCTCTGTTCCGGGCAGCAGAAGCGCGCCAGCGAGGATATGGGGATGACGCAAGCGCGGTCCGGACCTCGACTCGGGGCGGAAAGTCTTATGTTTCAGACATGTGTTGCAATTACGGCACAGCTATGCCGCTGCCTTTAGCGCACATGAGCAAGCCTTCGGCGTACGCCTTATCGCTCAGCTTCAACCGGCGAGTGCAAACTCCTGATCTATCGCAATCGGCCCGGGCCTTTTCGTAACGACCGTTCCTTTCTCTGTCAGGTATTCGAGCTGGGCGAACACGGCCAAGGCGGCAGCTCCCGACAAGGAGGGGTCGATTCCGTTGTACATGCGCGGCACCATTCCGGCGACGGAGTTGAGGCCGCCGCGCAGGCATTCGACGACTTCGTTCTCGCGCCAGCGCCTGTGGAAAATCAGGGCCTTCACATAGCGCTGCGGCTCTCGGACCGGCCCGCCGTGCGCTGGATAATAGACAGCCTCATCGCGCTCCATCAGAAGTTCCAGCGAGCGCATGTAGCTTCCCATATGCCCCTCCGGCGGCGCGATAACGCTTGTGTTCCAGCCCATGACGTGATCGCCAGAGAGAAGGATGTTGCCGGACTCGATGAAATAGCAGAGGTGGTCCGGCGCATGACCGGGCGTGTGGACCGCCTCTATCTCCCAGCCGGGGCCGGCAATTTTGCTGCCGTGCCGCAGAGGCATATCGTAATTCACGGGCGTGATGAAATCGTACCCGGACGGGCCTTTTGCGCCAATGGCCGGGTCGTCCGCGCGCCGCGGCATGCCGCAAGTGAGCGCGCCCGTACGCTCGCGCAAAGCCGCAACCGCGCCGCTGTGGTCGCTATGGGTGTGCGTGACGGCAATGTGGGTCACCGTCTCGCCGGCCAGCACGTTCGCTAGCACATTGAGCTGCCCAACCGTATCGGGCCCCGGATCCACGACCGCCACTTCACCCCTGCCGATCACATAAAGGTTTGTTCCCTTGAAGGTGAACGGGCCCGGATTGTGGCAAACGATCCGCCGCAGGCCGGGCGCAACCTGTTCAAGCGCGCCATATTTGAACTTCATCTCGCGGGAAAAGGGCAATGTTTTTTGGCCGGCGGTGCTCAATGCAGCCTCGTTGTGGCGTTGATCTGCCGCAGAAAGCTTTGGCCGCGGGGCGCATTTGTCAAATGGGAAATATGAATAAGGACCCTTTGAGCGGATACTGGATTATAGATTCAACAAAGCGGCTTGACCGCAGGGAGCCTCCGCAGATGAAAGAAATGGATATTTTCACCGCGGTCGACGGCTATATCGGCGGCCTCTTCGCGCAAGAGGACGAGGCCCTCAAGGCCGCGCTGCGGGATATGCGCCAGGCTAGCCTGCCCGAGATCAGCGTGACGCCCGTCCTGGGTAAATTCCTCTATTTGCTAGCGAAGCTCACCGGCGCGCGCCGCATCCTCGAAATCGGCACGCTGGGCGGCTACAGTGCGATCTGGCTCGGCCGGGCACTGCCTGAAGACGGCTGCATGATTACCCTCGAAATCGATCCGCTCCATGCCAAAATCGCGCGCCGGAACCTTGCGCGCGCCATGCTGCTTGGGCCGGTCGAAGTGCGAGAAGGCCCTGCGCTCGATCTATTGGCGCAACTTATCGCGGCAGGCGAGGCGCCCTTCGACATGATTTTCATAGACGCCGACAAGGAGTCCTACGCCGAATATCTCGAACTTGCGCTGAAATTGTCACGTCCGGGCACGCTGATTGCGGCGGACAATGTCATCCGGGCCGGCAAAGTGCTCAATCCGGCTGCGAAAGCTTCGGACCCGATGGTGGCGGGCGCTGTCCGGTTCTCCGAGGCGCTGGCAAAAAATTCTGCCGTCGAGGCCACCATGGTTCAATGGGTTGGAACCAAGGGCCATGACGGTGTGGCGCTCGCTATTGTGAAACGGGGCGCCTGAAACACGGCCTCCAAAAGCAAGACCCCCTAAAGTCGTGCTTTGGGTACGCACTTCGCTTGACTCCGCTTTACACCCCGGCCTAGAAACGTCGCAATTCAACGCGCCCATCACTTCCTATTCGAGCGAACGCTTATGTCCTCCTCCGGCGATGGCGATCAAGACGGACGCACAACCTCGCAAGAGCCGGGCGACCGGCTGAAGGAGCGGCTTCGTGAGCTTGAGCGGAAACTTGAACCGCGCGCCGATGAGGGCCAAAGCATGTCCGAAGCGGAGCGCGGCAGCCGCAGCACCGCGCTGGGCAAGGCCTTCCGGCTCTCGACGGAGTTGGTGGCAGGTGTATTCGTAGGGGGCTTTTTTGGCTGGCTGCTCGATAGCTGGCTGAAAACGCTTCCTTTATTCCTTGTGGTGTTTCTATTGCTCGGCATTACGGCTGGGCTTATGAACGCCGTACGCGAAGCCCGGAGAATGGGCGAAAAGTAAGCAACTGCCGGGTTAACGTCCGGCCGAGGGTGACGATGATCGATTGGCTCTTCATTAGCGCGGCGCAAGCTGCGGAACATGGCGGCGGTGCGCACGGCGGCGGCGCTCCGGGCCCCTTGGAGCAGTTTCAAATCGAACGCTATGTGCCCCTGCATCTTGGCGGCTACGACGCTTCCTTCACGAACGCGTCGCTATGGATGCTGATGGCGATATTTTTCGTCACCGGCTTCCTGCTTTTAAGCACGCGCAACGCGAAGCTTGTGCCTAGCCGGATCCAATCGGTTGGCGAGCTGACCTATGAATTCATAGCCAATATGGTGCGCGAGAGTGCCGGCAAAGAAGGCATGAAGTATTTTCCGGTCATTTTCACGATCTTCGTGTTCGTGTTTGGCTTGAACGTGCTCGGCATGATCCCGCTTCCAGGGCTCGGCGCCTTCACCGTGACCAGTCACATCATCGTGACATTCGCGCTCGCCGCGTTCGTCTTTATCGGGGTGACGCTGATCGGTATCGCGAAACACGGCTTCAAGTTCGTCAAGCTGTTCATGCCGTCGGGCGTCCCGATCTGGCTGTTGCCCCTCATCACGGTGATCGAAGTCATCTCCTATTTCATCCGCCCCATGAGCCTCTCTGTCCGTCTGTTCGCCAACATGATGGCCGGGCATACCATGCTTGCGGTGTTCGGAGGCTTCGTCGTCGCGCTTGGCTTCATCGGCGGATGGGTACCGCTTCTATTCATGGTCTTCATCATGGGCCTCGAAATCCTCGTGGCCTTCCTGCAAGCCTACGTCTTCGCGGTTCTGTCGTCGATCTACCTCAACGATGCGCTCCACGCAGGAAGTCACTAGCACCTCAACTCTAACTCTTTCACCTAACAGGAGAAACTCATGGACGTTCAAGCAGCAAAAATGATCGGTGCGGGCCTTGCTTGCTTTGCCCTGATCGGCGCCGGCCTCGGCATCGGCAACATCTTCGGAAACTTCCTTGCTGGCGCGCTTCGCAACCCGTCCGCCGCGCCTGGCCAGTTCCCGAACCTCCTTTTGGGCTTCGCGCTCGCAGAAGCAACGGGCCTGTTCGGACTGGTGGTCGCGCTGATCATCCTCTTCACCTAAGGCACAGCCTGCCTGCGCTCCACTAAAGTCCTCAACGGAGGCGAATAATGCATAAAGTGCCACCCCAGTTGGAAGCAGGCGATTTTGCACCGCAGCTCATCTGGCTCGCGATCAGCTTCGCTTTGCTTTATTTCTTGCTTTCACGGCTGGCGCTGCCTCGCATCGAGCGCGCGCTCGGCGAACGCAAATCCCGCATCGCCGGCGACCTCGATCGCGCCCGGGAGGCGCAGCAGCAGTCCGAAAGGGCGATGGCGCATTACGACGCTCAGGTCGCGGCCGCAAAGGCGAAAGGCCAGGGCAAACTTCGTGCCCGTCGCGAAAAGCTCGATGCCGAGCTGGCTGAGAAGCGCGGCACGCTCGATAGCCAACTCGCTGCAAAGTCGGCCGAGACCGAGAAAAAGGTCCAGGCTCTTTTACAGCGCGCCTCCGGCGAGATGGAAGCCATGACGGCGGGAGCCGTAAGCGATATCGTGAAAGTATTCGCGGGCGTTGAAGCCAGCGAGGACGAGGTTCGCGCCGCTCTAAGCCAGCGCTCGAAGGAGTAGTTGCCGCTATGTTCCAAGACCCCGAAACTTGGGTTGCCGTTTCCTTCCTGCTATTTGCTGGGCTTGTCCTCTATTTTAAGGTTCCCGGGCTGATCGCGAAAACGCTCGACGGGCGTGCGGCTGCCATTGCCAAGGAATTAGAAGACGCGCGAAAGCTGCGGGCAGAGGCAGAAGCGATCTTAGCGGACTATAAAAAGCGTGCCGAAAGCGCAGAAGCCGAGGCGGAGGCAATCCTCGCTCAAGCCGAGCGCGAAGCCGAAGCCTATGCCAAGGAATCGCGGGCGGCGTTCGATGAAATGATCGCCCGGCGGATGAGCGTCGCCGAGCAGAAAATTAAACTTGAGGAAGAGAAGGCGCGCAAACAGATCCGGGCACAAGCGGCCGAACTTGCCGTCGCAGCTGCGGGGCACCTGCTTGAGCAAAAGGTAACCGGCAAGGTTGCCGCGGATATGATCTCAGAAAGTCTCGACCGGATCAAAAAGCGGCTTCACTAGGTTGCTGGCGTCAGCCCGCGCGCGGCGCAGCATATCGGTGCCGCGGACACAGAATTGCTGAATGCGCTTGCGCCCTTTAACTTCGCCGGGCCGGCTCGGTGTCATGACATGCCGGAAACCGCTGCGCGTTGATTTGCTAGGGGCCTTTAACGAAGGAGGTAGCGGTGAACGCACTCGTAGCGGCCTCTGCGGCGTTCTTTTTGCTTCATTTGCTGCCTTCGACACCGCTTCGCGGGCGGCTTATTTCTTTCGCGAAAGAAGGCGCGTATTTGGGCGCATTCTCGCTTTTATCCCTGATCTCGATTTGGTGGCTAGCGTCCTCATTCGGAGCCGCGCCCGGCGGCAGCAAGTTCTGGGATGTTCCGGTTTGGTGGCTATGGCTCGAGGCCGCGCTGATTCTGTTCGCTCTCATCTTAACCGTTAGTGGCTTCCTATCGCCCAATCCCTCCTCTCCCGGCGCCGCCAATCTTCTCGGCCAGCGGAATGTAGGCGAAGGCATTTTCGCCATCACGCGCCATCCGGTCATGTGGGGGATCGCGATTTGGGCTATCGCGCACATAATCGGTGCGGCGACGTTACGCGGAATTGCGTTTTTCGGCGCGTTCGCGGCGACGGCGTTGATTGGAAGCTGGCTGCAACAGCGCCGGAAGCAGACGCTTCCAGGCTGGGCCGCGTTCGAAGCGAAAACGTCTTTCTTGCCGTTCGCGGCGATCCTTCAAGGCCGCGCCAAGCTTAGACTTGGATCGATCGGCTGGTGGCGCATCGCCATGGCGATCATCGTGTGGGCGCTCATTTTGCATTTCCACACCCGGCTCTTCGGCGTGCAGCCGCTTCCTATCTATACCTAAAGCGTCGCATCTAATCCGGAATTGCGGTCGTTGCGAGCCAGCCCCGATGAGTCCGGGGTAAACTCCGCGCAACAATCCAGGCTTAAGTCATACCATCGTCATAAATCTTGACCGTTCTCCGTCATTGCGAGCGAAGCGAAGCAATCCAGGGCCGAGGTCACTGACGCTGCTCTGGATCGCCGCGGCGGCCAAGGCCGCCTAGGAAGAAAGAGTTCAGCCTGAAGCTGAGGCGGCGCGGGACTTTTTCATTTAGTAGGGCCGGCTGCGGTGGCCGGCGTGAAACTCGCGATGACGGATGTTCCGCCGGAACGGTCAAAACTTTCGGCGGCTGGTATCGCCGATGTGCGCCGGAACGCTTTGGCCGTCTCGCGGCCACGGCACGCCGGATAAAGCGTACGATGCTCCGTGCCAGGCGCACCGATGCGCGCGCTTCAATGCCGGAAGTGACGCACGCCGGTGAATACCATCGCCAGGCCCCGCTCGTCGGCTGCAGCGATAACTTCCGCGTCGCGCATGGAGCCTCCAGGCTGAATGACAGAAGTAGCACCAGCATCGGCCGCGGCAAGCAATCCATCTGCGAATGGGAAAAACGCGTCCGACGCGACCGCCGTTCCAGCCAGCGCCTGCCCGGGGTCTTGTTTCGCCGTTCTAGCTACCTCTTCGGCTTTCCACACCGCGAGCCGGACGCTATCGACCCGGCTCATCTGGCCAGCGCCGATACCGACGGTTGCTCCGCCCCTGCCGAACACAATCGCGTTGGAGCGGACGTGCTTTGCCACGCGCATCGCAAAGATCATATCGGCGCGCTCCTGAGGCGTGGGCTCGCGCTTGGTGACGGTCCGCATCGTGCGCTCGTCGAGCCCCGCGGCATCCGCATCCTGAACCAGGAAGCCGCCCGCCACTGTGCGCAAATACGGCGCGCGTTTCTCCCGCGGCAACAGGCCGCCTGTCAGCAGCAACCGGACATTGGGCTTGGCCGAGAAGGCGCGCTTTGCCTCTGGGGTCGCCGACGGGGCAATCACAACTTCGGTGAATATACGCAAGATTGCCTGCGCCGCTTCCTCATCCAGGGGCTCATTCGAGGCCACTATGCCGCCAAAAGCACTGACAGGATCGCAGGCAAGCGCTTTGCGGTAAGCTTCCACAACCGAGCCGCCGGTGGCGGCGCCGCAAGGATTGGCGTGCTTGACGATGGCGATGGCGGGGTGCCCGGCGGGAAACTCTGAGATCAGCTCGAAGGCGGCATCCGCGTCGGTGAGGTTGTTGTAGCTCAGCTCCTTGCCCTGAACCTGCTCGGCCCGCACAAGGCTTGGTCCTGTCCGGCCGGCGGATTCGTAAAGAGCCGCTGTCTGGTGTGGGTTCTCGCCATAGCGAAGAGCCTGGCGCAGCTTGCCGGCGAGGAAGACCGATGCAGGCGGCGTTTCCCCGGCGCTTGCGGAAAACCACGTAGCAATAGCCGAATCGTAGGCCGCCGTCCGGGCGAAGGCCTTGGCGGCAAGGCGCCGCCGTGTGGCGAGCGTCGTTGTCCGCGCCTCGCCCGAAAGCTCCTCGAGCACGGCGGCGTAGTCGGCCGGATCGGAGAGCACGGTTACAAAGGCGTGGTTTTTCGCCGACGCGCGCAAGAGCGCCGCACCGCCGATATCGATCTCCTCGATCATAGCTTCGATATCGTCCGCGCTCTTCTTAACGGCCTCCTCGAACGGGTAAAGATTAACAACCACGAGCCCGATGGGGGCGATACCGTGGGCAATCAGGGTTTCGCGCGTGCCGCTCTGTTCGAGATTGGCAAGAATGCCGCCGTGGATCGCGGGGTGCAACGTCTTTACGCGCCCCTCCAGGATTTCTGGAAAGCCCGTCACCTCGGACACTGGAAGCACCGGGATGCCCTGATCGCGCAAATGGGTCGCGGTGCCGCCCGTGGAGACGATTTCGATGCCGAGCAGCTCCAACCGCTTGGCGAAACCGGCGAGCCCGGTCTTGTCGGAAACCGAGATGAGCGCCCGGCGAACCGGAAATTCGTGATGTATCGTCATGTCTTATGATCCCAAGCGCCAAAAGTCCCGGCTGGCCCGCGCTGTCATTCCACGCCCCGCCTTCGCGGGGCTAAACTCCGGCGGGACCCCTCCAATCGCGACGGCAAAGATCGGAAAGATCAATGACCTAGCAAAGCTCTTAACCGGTCCCAGTCTCGGCGGGGACGACGCATGGAGCCGTGTTGAGGCCCTTTGCTATAAGAGCGCGAAACAAACTTCAAGGTCAAGATATACGCCTGGGCGCGCTGTCAACAATAACCGGTCTTTGCGGCGTCACTTTCTCAAATTTCCAGTGCACCGAGGTGGCCTTGGTGCAAAGACCTTTCAGCACGATTTGCAAGGACCTCCGCAAGCAAATAGGGTCGGCGAAGAAAATGCTCTCTTCGACGTCGAGTTCCGCGCCTTCTGCAAGAAACCGCCAAATCTGGCCGCTGGGTGTGGTCAGCGTGACTGCGCTCGTGTTGCGCGCGAAATTCGCCGCCACGCGCGGATGCAAATGAAAGCGGATGGCGAAGCCTGCAACTCTCTCCAAATCGGCGCTCCCAGCTGCAGAAAGCTGATCGTGCCCTTCAAGCTCAAGCCCTGTCTTGCGAAGCGTAAGCCGCCTGCGATGGATATAGCCGAACCGCTCCCGGTACCCGTCGTGGCTGATTCTGACGCTCACCGCGTTATCGACCTCGACAACCTCGTGCTGGACATGATGGGGGCCCGCTAGCCAAAATAGCTCGCGTCCCCCGGCCTGCCCCTGCGCTTTGATGAGGCGGGCCGACGATAGGTCCTCGATGGTGAGCGTTGAGTGCGCCGCGGTCGAGCGCGAGACCACGTACCAATCGCCGGTCTCGTCCATCGGCGCGCCGCAATTGGCGATGATCGGCTCGTAACCGGCACTCATTTCGAAGGACGCGCAGCCTGCGTGGGCGCGTTCGCTCAAATGCATGGGGGGCGCGCCGCCCGCGTCGGCCAAGACGACGGTTTCTCCTCCGGCGAGCCGGGCATAACCGGATTGCGGCGCAATCGCGCTTGCAAAGGTATTGCCCGTATCGTCATAGGCGAGCACCGTTGCAACTTGATCGAGCAGAGTAGGACCCATGCCGTTGAAATGTCCGAGGCTGCCATCGCCGAGCCGCAAAAAGCGCAGCATCGGGTTCATGCGGCCGATTGCGGTGTAAAGCGATTCGGGCGGATCGAGCTGGCGGGCCACGAAACATTGCTTGAGCGGCAGCAACTCCAAGAGCAGCTCGATCAAATCGCCGGGATCGCGCGAGGCATGACCGCCGTCCTCCAGGATCTGCCTCTCGAGCTCCGCGCAGAAGACCGGCTGATAGGACGTAAGATAAGCCTCCTGCTCGGCGACGCAGAGGCCCGCAAGCAAAATCGCGGTAAGGGCGCGCAGCCTCGGAACACCGGCGCAATCGCCATAGATGACCGTAAGATTGTGCAGGTCGCGGCTCAGCATCCGCATCACGGCATCGTAGAAATCGGGATCGGCGCCGTCGAGGATGAACGCAGCGTGCGAAAGCACCGCGATGACGCGCATTGCGGTTGTATCCGCATCGTGCGCGATAGCCGGCGCGCTACGGTTGGCGGCAATCCAATCCAGCGTCAATTTGCGCGCTCTTTCCCGCGCGATCTGGTCCTCGGCCGCATGCAGATGCCGGAGCCAGCCGAAGCCGTAGAGTTCTTTTTGCCAAGGCAGGCTCGGCGGCGTCACATTAAACGGCGATTCAGAGCCCACGGGCGCGGCCGCGCCGGCAAGTCCGAAATAGCCATCGTAAAGCTCGACCGCAAAACTTGGATCGCCGGTACGAAGATCCTGCGGGAGGATCAAGAGATGATAGGCTGTGGGCACACCCGCCATCCAGCGCGAAAAGGGAGCCTGAAGCGCCAGCTTGACTGCCGAGCGCCCAGCCCGGTTCACGGCCAGTACTGCGAGACGTGCCTGATCTGAAATCTGAGCGGACATCATTTCAATTTTTAATGATGGCCGGCCGGACAAGCAAGCGCATTGTGCAACCTTGAGGGTTTGAGCCGTCTAAATTCCGGGGCAGCGTGCAGTGTCGCCACGATTCGCGCAAGCATTGCTTCGGCGGGTGTGGAAAGAGAGTAATGCTTTAACTATTTGGAAGGCATCTTTTTGGCCTTAAGCCGTTCTTACACTACGGTTCGCTGGGGGATGTTCATGGCACACGACGGAAGCATAAGGACCGGCGAGCCGGAGGCTATCGCAGCCGGAACGCCGCATTGGCTTATCGCGTTGAAGGCCAAGGCGGCGCTCATGCGCGAACGGCGTGAGCGGCCGGGCGGCCTCGCTTTTGGCCGCTGGCTCGGCGATTTCCTCGACCGGGATACAGAAAGCGGCCTTCTGCCGGCTGAGGAGACGCTTCTCTTCGCGGCGGTGAACGGCGAGGCCTGCGTGGTACAAGGGCGCGCGGGGCGGCTTTGGGCTGCCTTCGACCTGTGGCGAACCAAAGTTCCGGAAGCCGATCTGCCGCCGGAAGAAGGCTTCGCCGAATCCATGACGAAGTTCCTGGAAGGCGCGCCGGAGACCGTGCAAGAAGTCATCCATGAGGCAACCATTCAGGCCATCGTCGAACTCGGGCTGCCCGCCGATTGGGCGCCGAACGATACCGGAGAAGCCGAAAAACTCGCAGCGGCGCAACAAGCCTATTTCGCGCGCCTAGGGGCTGAAGCGAACCCGGGCAAGACGATACGCGAAGCGCGGGCGAGCAACGCCTTTTTCCTGCTTGCCGCCGAGGCTGCGACTCAGGCGCTGGCGCTACCGGAGAAGCCGGGCGCCCGTCCCGCGATGCGCAGCGAAACGCTGGACCTGCCGCAAGAGACCCGCGAGGCCATCGACGCGCAGCCGCGGGTGCTGCGCGATTTCTTCGTCGAGTTGATCCGGCGTGTAAAGAGCGCGCCCGGCACCGATCCGGCTTATGCAGCCAAGCTCAAAGCCGATCCCGAGGCGCTGAGAGACCACTTCAACGCGGCGTTGGATCGCTACGAGCGCGAAGCCTGGCGCTGGGCCGATCCCGAAGATCCCGAAGTCCGGGTACGCGCTTCCTTCCTACGGTTCCTGGCGCTGGGCGGCGATGACGCGGCGCCGGTCCCCGAGCGGCAGCTGCAAGTCGCGCAAGCTTATATCGAAGAGGACCTCGATCTGTGCGGCTGCACGATTTCTCAGCCTCTCAGTTTCGTGCGCTGCCATTTTTCGAGACGCATCCTTCTCACCAACGCCACCACAAAGACGCTGAACTTCCGGGGCAGCCGGGTCCAGTCCATCGACGCAGAAAACGCGCAGGTTCGGGGCGCGGTGTTTCTTCACGGGGGCTTTCAAGCGAGCGGCGTTTCATTCCCCTATGCGGTCATCGAGGGCAGGCTCTCGTGCCAAGGCAGCACGTTCCTGCCGTCCAACGGTTTCGCGATCAACTTCGTCGGCGCGCAAATAGCCGGCAACGCCGATTTCAGCGAGGGCTTCCTTGGCCAGGGCGGCGTGTTCTTCCACGGCGCAAAAATCCGCGGCGATCTGGATTGCGCCGCCGGTATCTTCCGCAATCGCTCGGAGGATGGCTCTGCCTTCGCGCTCGGCTGCGACAATGCCGGAATTACCGGGAATGCCGTGCTGGCATCCGGCTTTCGTTCAGAGGGAGCCGTTTCGCTCTCGGGTGCCAAAATTGGCGGCGCTCTGAATTGTACACACGCCGCTTTGTTCAATCCCACCGAGGACGGGACAGGAGACGCCCTCAACCTCGAAAATGCGGAGATCGAGAATAGCGTGCACCTTAGCGATGGATTCTGTGCCAATGGGCGGGTGAGCTTCAATGGCGCTCACGTCGAAGGCAGCTTTTTCTGTGCGGGGGGACGCTTCGCTAATCCGGCTCCCGCGAAAGACGATGGCAGCTCGCAGTGGCGTCCCCGGGTGGCAACCGCAATCAGTCTGCAGGGTACGAAAATCGACCGGCGACTTTGGCTAGGGCCGCACGATCAAGACGCTTTTGCCCGGGCTGAAATCCTCGGTTCTGTAAATCTTCAAAGCTGCCATGCTCATGAGATCGCCGATCGTCCCGGATCCTGGCCGGCAAAAAACATAGCCATGCCAGAGGGCAGGAAATTGCGCGCCTTCGTGTATTTAGACGGCTTCACCTACGACCGGTTAGCCGGCGGCGATCACGATGCGGGCACACGAAAACGCTGGCTGAACCGGCAGCCGCCGCTGCACCTCGGCCTGGAATTCCGGCCGCAGCCCTTCGAGCAGCTCGTCAAAGTCTATCGCGAGATGGGCCATGGACGCGAGGCGCGCGCCATCGCGAAATTCAAGGAAAGCCGCCTCCGCCGCGCCAATTTCATCAAGCTCTGGCACGGCACCGCGGACCGGCCGCGCTTCGCGCGCTGGCTCTTCGGCCCCAACCTCTTCGCCTCCGCGCTGGATATCCTCGCCTGGCCCTTCGCGCTCGCCGTCCGCACCTTCCTCCACACGCCGGCCTCGATCCTCCACGCGCTCGAATGGTTCATCGTGGGCTTCGGCGCCGCCTATGGCTACGGCTATGTCCGCCTGAGCCTGTTCCTCCTCGCGCTCTGGCTCGCGGGCGGCGCCCTTTACACCACC
This sequence comes from Rhodomicrobium sp., assembly GCA_052148445.1. Classification (GTDB taxonomy): domain Bacteria; phylum Pseudomonadota; class Alphaproteobacteria; order Rhizobiales; family Rhodomicrobiaceae; genus Rhodomicrobium. The sequence continues at coordinate 4,684 of JBKQIH010000183.1, read as the reverse complement.
GCGGCGGACCAAGGCGGTTTCTCGCCCTCGAACCCGGCGATCTATCTGAATAAAGAGCTGCAAGCCAAGTGCGCCAAGAACTGGGCGCAATGCCCTGGTGCGCCGCCCGAACTACCGGGTTTCAGCCCGTTCACCTATTCGCTCGACGTCATGCTGCCGGTGCCGGGTCTCGGCCAGAAGCGCGATTGGCAGCCCATCGGCGGGCCGGACCATCCGGTGAAAATTGCGCTCCCAACGCTGTTCTGGCTGCCCGAGAACGATCCGAATTACAACAAATATCCGGATATCGACATGGCGTTCCGGCCAATCGGCGAGCGCACGCTCGACAGCATCGTGAGGGCGCAGACGCTGCTGAGCTGGGCCGTGCTCGGGCTGCTGGTCTCGATGATTTCGGGGCTTATCAAGAAGGATTAGTCCCCAACCTCAACCGATGGGTGTGTCATACGGAATCCGCCGGAATTCTTCCGCCATCGTCATTGCCAGGCGGCAACGCCTAACTGGCCCCAGCTTCGGCAGCACTTTCCTGCGTGAGGCTTGTTGGCTCGATTTGGCCTTGGATTGTTCTGGCGCGTTGCCGGGCCGCAAAACGCTTGATTGCGCTTCGAACCTGAGGCAGCCAGTCGGCAAAGTTTTGTACTTTCCCGCTATCAATTAGTGCATTGCGCGGTCGCACCTGCAAGAATATCTGGTTCATATTTTTAGCGGCCAAGGCCGCTTTATTATCAAGAACATTGTCTTTCTGCAAATCGTCGATAATTTCCGCGTACGAGTAACGCCTGGCTTCGCTGTATTTTCGGCGTAGATCGGCTGGCAACATCTCGATCACGGCTTCGAGGCCATCGCGGATTTCGTACCAGCCTTCTCTTATAGTCTCCCAATTCTTTGTGTCTTCGGCATCATTTAGGGAACGGCCGTTCTGTGGTAACACAGGCGCTGTCAATTGTGACACCTGCGTCCGCTGATCGTCCAGCAGCTTTTCTATTGCGTCCAGTTTACTGGTAAGAGTTCCGATGCGGCTCTGGGAAGTATCAAGTTGCTCTGCAAGGGCGTTCACACGGTCGCTCATCTTGCCAAATGCGACCGTTGCTCTTTCCATAACCTCCGAGTTGCGCGAGAATCGCGCGATGGCTTGAAAATCGTTCAATTGGCGGATGTCCTTGCCGTACTTGAACAGCGCAATGGCAAAATACCCAACTTCGATCATCAGCAGCAAAAGCGCCGTGCCAATGCCTGACAAGAGCCACCATGGCGTATTTTGAAAAATCTCCCGCAAATCGAACGGCATACCCACCCCACGAGAAAATCACTTGTGCTTCAAACAAGGTTATGTCTTCGGGATCCGTTCATATATGTTGCGCCCGAAGGTTTAAAGCGTCAGCGCGAGCGTACAGAGAGAAGGGCGTCATGTGTGCCAAGATTGTAACAGTGCTCAACCGCAAGGGCGGCGTTGGTAAAACAACCTTAACCATTGCCATCGCTGATACCCTCATTTCGGAGCATAACGCCGACGTTACCATTGTTGACCTCGATCCCCAGGCGACCGCGAGCCAGGTTTTGCTAAATGAAATGAATTTCAAGGCGCGAACTGAGAAGTATGAAAATCTTCCGGGCCTGATTGCGGCCCTCCTCAAGGCGGAAGAGGAACCGGACAAGCTTCTTTTTCGCATCGACGGGCTTGCAAAGATATTGGGACAGCCCAGAGACCGGCTGCGCCTATACCCCAACTCAGATGCGTTCTGGGACCTCGAAGCGGTTGAAATAGCAAACGACAATGGCAAACGTCTTAACGAAGCGGTCACAAAGTTTCTGCAGCAAGAGAAGCAAGATCGCCATTATATTTTGATCGATTGCCCGCCCGGACAGTCGATCACGGCCAGAGCAGCTGTTGATGCATCAGACCTTGTTATCTGCCCCATGAACCCAGACCACTATTCGGTTTGGGGAAAAGAACTGCTCAAGCGGTATTTGCATAGCGTTGCGCCCGAGACTCGCTCTAAGTTTGTCATCAACCGTTACAACCGTAGCATAAACGTTCATAATCATATTGTGAACCAATTGCGGGAAAATGCCCATGAACCCGATATGTTAATCGTCACTGAGGGTGGCTGGTCCGGGCATAAGCAAGATTTAGCACTGTTCAGCGTCAATACTGAGGTCATGAATCGCTTAAATCTGAATAGGCAAAGGCCATTGTACCGAATTTACGGCAATCGCGGTGAACAACAGTTGAAGAAAATCGTCGACGCAATGCTGAAGGAGTTAACGTAAGATGGTTGACCGGGTCGCACTTTTGGGCGCAATCGCTAAAGCATACTTACCTGCAGCGGCACAAGAAAAAGTTAATGATCTTCTTGACAAAGCCATAACTATCATGCTTGCCGGCTTGCCGCTAACAGAAGCGCAACAGCTCACACCAGAGCAGAAAAGTGAACTTGCCATCGCGCTTCATCACAACCTCACGAGAGCCGATGCGGTGAAAGTCGCCAAGATCTGGGAACCGAAGCGAAGAATAGGCGCGGTCGCAAGCCATACCGATATCGCCAAAAGCCTCATAGAACTCTTGAAGGAAGAGCGCAAACCCTACGGGCCCATCACGCTGTCGCTAGCAGCAGCGCGGGCATTGCCTGAATCGGAGCGGACGGCTCTCGCCCATCTTATTATGACAGTTGCTCCAGCAGCCGACCTTAAAAAGCTGCTTAGAACGTGGGATGGCAATAACGCACCGTTACGGACAGCGTCGGCTTCGGAACAAGCAAAGCATCTCGTCAAGTTGCTGGAGGACCAAGCGATATCAGATCTGCCCCGGCGAAAGAACGCTGCCTGAGTCTTCAGAAAGTGCTCTATCGGCCTCCCACACCGGTTTGGCTGTGGCGGCTCCGTGGGAGCAGCCGCAACACCGCCAAGCACTCGCCGACGAACCGCGCGAGCTTAACAAGCGGTGAAGCCCGGCTATCATCGCGGCAGGGTTAACGCGGCTTTGGCCACGATCCTAGGTTGAGGCGGGGAGGAAATACCGCCGTATGCTCAGCTCTTCATCGTCGTCAGCCGTGATCTCTAGCACTTGATTCACGAGATCTTCGGCGCCGGCAAGCTCATCCAGCGCACACTCGAACAATTCGAGCTGAAGATCGAGGTCCAGGCCTACAGGACCGTTTAAACAGATTAGCCCTGCGTGGATTTCGACCCCGGCATATTGGCCTTTCGATCCCGGTGCGGATTGGGGGCCTCGAAAGTGGATCGCGTTTCTTGTAACGAAGGTCCAATCGCCCTCAAGGATGACAGACTTGAGCTCCCAATCCTTCCAGCCGCCCTTTCCCAGCCAACGGACATGAGACGACTCGCCGTACCCGCGAGCCACGGCGAGTTTCGTGAGTTCCTCGCTAAGACATTCGTCAACAAGAAACTTCATTACGCTCTCTTGCGGCGAGCGGCACGGCGGTCCGTTACGATTATGGCGCCCTTCGGCAAATCGAGGCTCTTAGGGCGTCCACGAGGCGGGATAGCCTTGGCGTAGAACGCGGCAAGCTCCACGCGCTCCCGGTCGAGCCCTGGATAAGCCCGTAAGATGCGATCCACGGGGATGCCGGCCTCAACCGAAGCGGCAATGTCGTACACTGGCACTCGCGTTCCGGCAACGACCGGTGTTCCGCTCAAGATTTCTGGCGAGGTTTCGACCATGCTTTTTGCCGCGGAAAGCAGAAGCAGACGCTTCTGGGCCTCGACAACGAATTTGCTCGAGTCGATTATTAGAAACTCGTCACGAAACGTGAGTGCGTCTTCGCCGCTCGTCTTCAAGAAATTCTCGCTGCCCTTCTTATAGTGCCATACACCCCGATCGAAAACATGGGGCATCTTCGAGAATGCGTCGCTTACTTCTGGCGCCAAAGCTGTGATGGCCTTAATCCGCTCGCCGGCGGTCAGTTGCTCTGCTGTTTTGAAATAGAAGGCGATGATTGCGCATGCCCAGGCCGCAACGAACCGGTCATGGTTCACGCGAATGAAGCTTCTCAGAAGCAGTTCCTCCGGCAGCATTTTTTCGTCGTACAGGCGATTGACATCGCGCACAGTGACGCATGCCACGAGAGCGGCCTCCGCAGTGGTCAACCTCTCCAAAACGTGAGTCATTACCGATCCATAAACCCTTCCGAACTTCCGGAAGATATAATGCGAAACGCTCATTCGATCAAGGGGAGACACCCGCCCGAGCCGTGCGCGCTTAACAAGCGGTGAAGCCCGCCTACCATCGCGGCAGGGTTAACGCGGCTTTGGTAAACGGCGTTGGTTTCCAATTTCTACCCGCCGCAAAGTTCGCGATTTTTCGCGTTTTTGCCTACGATTCCTGACTCCAAAAAGTCCGTTAAATATATGTGCAGAACCGGATTAACCCTATCCCCCGCACACGCCGCGGCGGCGGGGGCTTGGCGCTCTGAAAAATAATCGTGCGGTATCAAGGCGTTATGTCGGCCGTCCAGTCCGTTAAATCCTTGGCAAGGCGCTTTTGGCGATGATGATGCCGCACCGGAAAGAGGAGGCGGAACAGCAAACCGGCGCATTCGTTACCGGAACCCCGGCGGAGAAACATACAAAGGCGCATGCCCCGGTCGCGGGCCGTTTCGATGCAGCCGGTCCCAACGGTTTCAGCCGGGCGCTTTGCCATCCCGGCATTCCGCGCGATGGCGCCCGC
>JBKQIH010000182.1:0-5093 GCA_052148445.1 Rhodomicrobium sp. | reverse complement strand
CTCTCCCGTCTCCTTGTGCTTAATCTCGATCATGGTTCCCTCCCATATCGAGCCAACGTTCCGATTGGCTTCTTTTTTATGAGGTTTTTATCTTGCCACGCTTGCGGCTATGTCGATAGTAAAAACTCATGGGTGCGCGCTTGAGGCTCAACGGGGAGCGGCCGCCGCGAAGAGAAGCAGGGCGGCGATAGCGGCGATTGAGGGCAGCGGGAACTGAGCCTACCAGCGTTCCGCTCAAAAAATGGTTAGAACTGTCTTCGGCGTTGAGACCGGGAGGCGGGGCATGGACGGGGCGGCGAAACCGGAATTTTTCATTTCGCGGGCGGGCGCGGAGAAGGGCGCGGCGGAGCTGATCGCGGAGATCGTCCGCGAGGCGGGCCCGTCCGCAACGTCATGCCCGCGCAGGCGGGAATCCATTTCTACCGTAGGAGCAATAGGTTAGAATGGACGCCCGCCTGCGCGGGGACGAGGGTGCGGCGAAAGGTTCATGGCAGCGGAAACATCGGGGTAATCAAGCGCCGGGATGGCAAGAGAGTTGCCTGCCTGTTGAAAGCGATACCAAAAATTGGTATAAGTCCCTCATGAGCAGAAACACATCCATCAGCCTTGGCGATCACTTTGCCGATTTTATCGATACTCAGGTTGCGGGCGGGCGCTATGCCTCGGCCAGCGACGTCGTGAGGGCCGGTTTGCGGCTGCTGGAAGAGCATGAAGCCAAGCTCGAAGCCTTGCGCGCCGCGCTGATCGAGGGCGAAGAGAGCGGAGCTTCGGAACCCTTCGATTTCGAGGCTTTCATCGCGCGCAAGCGCGGCGCCGCGGAATGAGCGGTTTCGTTCTTAGCCCGCAGGCGAGGGCGGATCTCGAGTCGATCTGGGATTACACGGCGCACCAATGGGGTACCGGTCAGGCCGAAAAATACACAAGGCCGATCGCGGCGGCGATCCAGGCGCTGGCCTGCGAGCCGGCGCGCGGACGGACGTGCGACGGCGTTCGCAAAGGCTACCGCAAGCAAGCCGCCGGCTCGCATGCGATTTTTTACCGGCTCATTGAGGATGGGATTGACGTGGTGCGCATTCTGCATCGGGGCATGGATCCCGGCCGCCACCTGGATTAAGCGGCGGCCTGCGGCCGGTAGGAATTTTCGCGCCGGGGCGTGGTTAACGCCGGCGTGGTAAACGGGGGCGGGTTGGAATATCTCCCCGCCGCAAAAGCCGCGATTTTTCGCGTTTTCGCCTGCAAAAGTGCGATTCAAAAAGTCCGTTAAATATGTTTGCGGTTCGGAATTAACCATGAAGAAGCGCGGGCGGCTTGCGCAGAGGCGCCGCTGCTGTAGAATTTACGTTGTGCGATCAATGCGTTAGCGCCGTTAAAGCTTTAGCAAGGCGCTTTGCCGCAAGCTTGCATCTTAACAAGCCGCCCGTGAATTAGGTCCATGCGCTAAGGTTTTGCTTAAGTTCGATGGAAACTCGCCAGATAGCGCTCAATCGCCACCGGCCAGGAGAGACCGTGCCTCACTCTTTCCCGTGCCGCGGCGCCGAGACGTTTGCGGAGCGCCTCATCGCCGAGAAGGGCGAGCAAGCCGCGCGTGACATCGTCTTGGCTGGCGCCGTCGCAGAGGAGGCCGGTTTCACCGTCGAGGACGGCATCGGCCGCGCCGCCATCGCGCCCGGCGAGCGAGGGCACGCCGAACCAGGCCGCCTCCAGATAGCTCAGCCCGAAGCCTTCGACCGAGCGGCCTTCGCGGCGCACCGGCATGGCAAAGACATCCGTTTGCGCGAGCAGCGCCGGCTTTTCCGCCTCGCTCACCCGGCCGAGAAAAACAACGGCCTGTTGCACGTTGAGTGAGCGGGCTAGTTCCTCCAGCCGGGGCCGGCCAGCGCCGGCGCCCGCGATGGCGTAGAGGCAATGAGGATGCTGCCGCAGCACTTCCGGCATGGCGCGGATCACGGCATCGGCGCCCTTACGCGGCTCAAGCCGCGCCACCGTGGCGATCACTGGATGGTGGCCGCCGATACGTTCCTTCATCGCAGCCATGGCGCTAGCATCGGGCCCGGTCAAGGGCGGCGCCGGGGGGAGGACAATTTGCATTTTATTGTCCTGCCCATCCAAATAGGGAAGGACAAGACCGGCCGTATACCGCGAGTTGGCCAGCACGGCCGTGCAGCGTGCGAGCGCAACCGCGATGCGGCGCTTCTTGGCGGGCGAGGCGTCGAGGGGGTATTCCATGCCGTGGGCGAGCACGCTGACCGGAATGGTGAGGCCGGACGGCAGGGCCTCGACGCTCTTCCATGAATCGGCGAAAATGCCCTCGATCTTGCTGCCCTGCTCTTTGAGGATGCGCGCGATACAGGCCCGTTTCCGCCAGCGCCGCCAAGGCCGCGGGCCTCCGAAGCGTTCAATCGTGTAGGGCTTGGGCGCAGGCGGATTGGCCTGCTTGTTCCGGATGCGTTCGGCGACGACGGTGACGCCCCAGCCGGCTTCAACGCACTGATCGGCAAGCGCCGTGATCAGCCCTTCGATGCCGCCCACATCGGGATAGAAGCATTGCGTGACGATCAGAACCTTGGATTGTATACTCATATAATCCTCATCCGGCCGGCCTTTTCACCGCTGGCGGCCGCCACCAATCCAACAAAATGCAAGCCCTTCCACGCCTCGCCGCCGGTGCCCGTTTTTACAGGTCTGCCCCGCCCCGGCAAGCATTTTGGCGGGCTGTGTCAAGGCTGGGACTGCTTAGTCTCCGCACGGCGGGGCTTTGCCTGCCGCCGCGCCGCCTTGCCAAGCGGGCATGACGGCGCTTGAGCCTGCGGCTTAACTCGGTTACATACCATTATCTTACCCATTACCGGCCAGCGAGAGTGGCGGTAGGCGGCTTTCCGGTGGAAACGAAGTGCCGCGGGTGTTTTAGTCTTGAAAGACGTGAGCGGATCGATGTCCAGCTATTCACCAGCCCGCATTATTTACGAAATGACGATGAGTCTTCTAGAGACGAACCTGCGCCTGGCAGAAAGCTTGGCCGGTTTGATGACAAGGGCAAAGCAGCCCGAGGGAGCGACCATGGACGCGGAAGCACAAAAAACACAAACGAAACAGGAAGCTTCAACCGCGGGCGAGAGCAGCGCGGCGCCGGGTGCACCAAAATATGTCTACCGTTTTGGCGGTGGCTCTGCGGACGGGCGGGCGGAGATGAAAAATCTCCTCGGCGGCAAGGGCGCCAATCTCGCCGAGATGGCGAATCTCGGTTTGCCGGTGCCGCCAGGGTTCACGATCACGACGGAGGTTTGCATCGCCTATTACGCAAACGGCCGCAAATTGCCCGAGGGGCTTCACGCCGATGTGGAGGCCGCGGTCGCTCACATAGGGGAGGCCGTTGGAGCCGGCTTCGGAGACGCAAAGAACCCGCTCCTCGTCTCTGTGCGCTCGGGCAGCCGCGCCTCGATGCCGGGCATGATGGACACGATCCTCAATCTCGGTCTTAACGACGAAACCGTCGAGGGCCTTAGCGCGCGCTCGGGCGACCGCCGCTTCGCCTTCGACAGCTACCGCCGTTTCATTCAAATGTATTCCTGCGTCGTGCTCGACTTGAAGCACCACGACTTCGAGGAAATTCTGGAGCACTTCAAACACCAGAACGGCTACAATCTCGACACCGAGCTTTCCGCCGAGGATTGGCAGAGCGTGATCGGCGAGTTCAAGCAGGTTGTCGAGCACAAGCTGGGACGGCCGTTCCCGCAAGATATGAAGGAGCAGCTCTGGGGCTCGATTGGGGCGGTGTTCGATAGCTGGAACAATGCGCGCGCGATCAAATACCGGCAGCTTAATCATCTTCCCGAAAGCTGGGGCACCGCCGTCAATATTCAGGCCATGGTGTTCGGCAACCGCGGCGAGACGAGTGCGACGGGCGTGGCGTTCACGCGCAATCCATCGACCGGCGACGCGCGGCTCTACGGCGAATTCCTGGTGAACGCGCAAGGCGAGGACGTAGTCGCAGGCATTCGCACACCTCAGCCCATCACCGAGGCCGCGCGCATCGAAGCAGGCAGCGACAAGCCGTCACTCGAGGCGGTCATGCCCGCGGCCTGCGCAGAGTTCAAGGCCATATGCGGCACACTGGAGCGGCACTACCGCGACATGCAGGACGTCGAGTTCACCATCCAGGAGGGCAAGCTCTGGATGCTCCAATGCCGCACCGGAAAGCGCACGACTCCAGCGGCGCTGAAGATCGCGGTCGACATGGCCCACGAGGGGCTTATCTCCAAGGAAGAGGCCGTCAGCCGGATCGAGGCGGCACAGCTCGATCAGCTCCTGCATCCAACCATAGACCCGTCCGCCAAGCGCAATATCGTAACGAAAGGCCTTCCCGCTTCGCCGGGCGCGGCCTGCGGCGAGATCGTGTTCTCTCCGGACGACGCTGAAAAGCTGAAAGCTCAAGGCAAGACTGTGATCCTCGTGCGCACCGAAACGAGCCCGGAGGATATCCATGGCATGCATGCTGCGGCGGGCATCCTCGCCATGCGCCTCCAGCGTGTCTCCATCCCTGGCCTCCGGACCCTTCGCCGTCGAACTGTCGATATCCACGAAGGTTTCGCCGAGAATTCCGGCCGTGCTCAGCACGGTGACGGAGTCTTTGCGCAGATTGAAGGCAAATTTGGTGTTGACCTTCATGGTGACTTCGACCGGCGTCGCTGGCTTGCCGTCGATGACCCGGACGCGAGTCACATTGCCGATGTCGACACCCGCCAGGCGCACGGGTGCGCCTTCGCGCAATCCGCCGGCATTATCGAAGAACGAGTGCAGGGTGATCTTGCGGGTAAACCATCCCCCCGTGCCGCTCATGAGGAAAATCAGGACGCCAAGCGTCAGGCTCGCGATTACCACCGTGACGCCGACGCGGAGTTGAGACCATTTGAGTTGCTTTTGGCTAGGCAAGGTGATCAGTAAACGACAGAAGCATCATAGCAAATGCCGCCAAATTTTGAGGATTCGCAATTGCGTCGGGGTCCAAGAGCGCGGACCAAGAGCTTTATGCTAATTAAGAACGCTCCCACTCCCTCGCTCAGCGAAGGGTGGGAGCTTTGTTTGTCAACGGCGAC